>JAAZVJ010000161.1 GCA_018623675.1 Synechococcus sp. HW_metabat.54
AACAGCGAACAACATCGTTCGTTTCTCCCGTCAGACCGCCCCCGTGGCCGCCTGACCCTAATTAAGGGAGATGGGGTTAGATCAGCCTTATCAACCAAATGATCCATTGGGGCTGGAAGGCCCCTTCAAATCATTCCAGTGCAGGGGATCTTGGTATTACGCCAGATCCTCGAAAATCGCTTCCAGACAAAAATCCAGACAAGATTCCGCTGGTCCTGAGCGGTATGGACAAGGCTGAGGCTTTGGCCTACGTCTCGCGTCTCTTCGACGCCGCCACGGCCGGGGCCATCCTGTGGGGAGACGACCTTCTGTTGAAGCGTTTCCTCGAACAGTGCAGCCGCACCGGGAGCCAGGAGACCATCAACGGCTACGCCCGCGAGCTGCGCCATTTCGTCTGCTGGCGAGATGAGCTGCACCCCCACCTGCACTTGCGGGAGTTGGCCCCGGCCCTGGTGGATGACTGGGTGTCCTCGCTGCGGGAAATGGTGTCGGCAGGCGAACTCAAGCCGCGCAGTTTCAACCGCCGCATCAGTGCCGTCAGTGCCATGTACCGCTGGGCCTCCGAGCCCACCCGTTCTGCGGTGACGGGAGTTCCTCGAAACCCGATGCCGCGCCGAGCCACCCTGCACGCTCCCAAGCTCGCCAAGGCTTTGACCGATGACGAGTTGGGCATGGTGCTGGCCACGATCGCCAAGGCGGCCGACGGCCAGGGCCGTGGGACAGCCGCGCGCGACTTCGTCATAGTCAAAGGCAGCTACCTGATCGGTTGTCGCGTCACCGAGTTGTGCCGTTTGCGCTGGCAGGACATCGAGCCCTTGGAAGACGGTGCCCTAATTCATTTGCTCGGCAAAGGATCAAAGGCCCGCACCGTTCGTATAAGTAAGGAGACGCTCGCGCTGTTCGAGTCGCTCGGCCGCGGCGAGGCGGAGGAGTGGCTGTTTCCTTCTGACCGTCGGGACGGCCCCCTGACCCGTCAGGCAGTCGCCGGTCGAATGGCGAAGTGGGGCCAAGAGGCTGGGGTTCGGCTTCATCCGCACCGGTGCCGGCACACCCACGCAACCCATGCCATTCGCAGGGGGTGCGACGTGTTCACACTGCAGTGCACGCTGGGCCACTCGTCGGCATCGACGACTGGTGGGTACGTTGCCGCCAACCCTGCAGATAGTTCTTCGCTGCGGTTGGGCTGAAGGTTCTGTAGAGATTTGCAGTGGCTGAATCTGGCGCAAATCGTTGATTCACGATTGCCGTTCATCCAAGGAGCATCATTCCATTATTGTGAAATTATTCGTGTAAGTTACTTCCAGCCGCTTTGAGTCATCAGAGCCAGTGCTGGTTTTAACTGCTTCGAGAGGTTGCTAATCGATACTCCGTCTGGTGTAAAGCTTCCATATTCTCTGAGTTTGCCAGAAGTGCTTTCTCCCTTTATGGGGTATTCATACGTAGAGCCTGCGAGTTCAGAGCTTCCATCTTTTGAAGTTAGAAACTCTGCCAGTTGGATTGCCTCTTTGTGGTTCTTGGCAGAGGCAGCAATTCCGATAGCGCTAATATTTACGTGTGCGGGTGTGGGAAGAATTAGCTTGACATTCTTGGATAATTCGGCATCCCGGCTTCCATTCCCGCCCGCTTGCATCCTTGCTAAGTAGTAGTGGTTTACAACGCCAACACCGCATTTGCCCTGGGCGACTGCCCGTATCAGTGCTGTATCACTAGAAAAGAACGGCTCCGATACGTTTTGGACCATCGCGTTAAGCCATTGCTTAGTTTCCCTCTGGCCTTTTAAAGCGATTTGGCTGGCTACTAATGATTGATTGTAGACATTCTTTCTCTTCCTTAAGCAGACCATCCCTTTTAGATCCGGAGAGGCCAGATCTTCGTAGCTTCGAATCAATCCACTATCCACACGGCTTGGATTAACAATGATTCCCCTGATGCGACGCGTCATTCCAAACCATCTACCTTCGGGATCGCGATACTCACTTGGGACCTGGCGAATCAGGGCACTAGTGGCTGATGGCTTTAGAAGGCCCTGATCTGCTGCTGACTGAATTCGTGCAGCATCGACCAGAATGATCACATCGGCATTTGCGCGATCTCCTTCGCGTTTGAGACGTTCAACTAACGAGATACCTGTTGCCTCAAGAAGGCGAACACGGATGCCTGTCAGATCAGAGAATTGCTTGAAAACCTTTCTGTCTGAATTGTAGTGACGACCAGAATAAACACGAACTTCAGCTGCTTGAGTCAGGGCTGGAGCTGTAACCCAAAGAGCAAGGAAGGGAGCGATGTATTTTTTCACTTGAAAGCTCTTACCTGCCAAATTATAGATCAGGACTAGCTTGGTCCTGGTGATTTATGTCACCTGCTCAGGTCTGATCTGTCACTTGGACTGTACTAAGCTTTAGGCAAGGCAATACCCGTATGGACATCCTTTCTACAAAACTTATCTCATTGGATGATTCTATAAAAATAAATGAAGAGCTTGCCGAGACCTTTGACAACTGGCGCGATGGAGTCTTGAGTTCCTATCCTCAGGCGTCAGCTGTCAAAAAGAACCAGCGGATTGATCCATCCAGCGAGGTTTTCACCAGGATTTGCTCATCGATCAAAGAGAAGCTGCTGACCAATCCTCTTGTTCAGGTATTTTCACTACCCAGGCAAATCCACAGCATGATGCTCTCGAAGTGTGAGCCTGGTGATGGTTATGGTTGGCATGTGGATAAACCATTTATTTCTTATTGCAAGAAGAGATCTTTCATTTACTGTTTTCTTGAGCGATCCTGATGCCTATGAAGGTTGGGGCCTCGAGATTCAAGGTATTAAATAGTCTGAAAGCTATCCTCCGAACATGGGTGAAGTAGTTGTCTGCCCAAGTGTGTCTATTCATCGAGTCGGAAGGGTAGAAGATGGAGTCAGTGCCGCTTGTGTCGGCTGGATCGAAAGCTACGTTAAGTCGTCGGAAGATCGTCAAATCTTATTCTCTTTGAATGCTGGGGCTAAAGCACTCCTTGCAAAGCATGAGAGGAGTGACGAACTTGATCTTTTGTTTCAGGCTTACACGAATGCGCTGCGACGACTTTCATGCTGACAGTGGTGTGTCAAACAGGCTCTACTTGAGTCAACAAGGGCTATAATTATATCGATCTAATGACCCCGATGAAAAAATCCCCGGCTGCAATTCTTTTGGCTGCGACTGCAGCTCTCGCAACTCAGCCAGTCTTTCCTGCATTCTCCCAGCCTTCTCCTCAAGGAGGTTTTCAAGAGTGGACGACTGACCAAGATGTTGATGATGATGCAAAGCCAGATGCTGAGCTAGAAGCTTTTAAGAAGCAAGCCGAGCAAGAAGAGGTTTGTGTGCCGATTGGTGAAGGTGAGAATTGTTGGTAGTTCTTACTAAAGAAGCCCTCCTTGCCGAGGGCTCTTTATATGGCCACAAAAAAGGCCTCCTTTCGGAGGCCAATGACTTTGTGAGGGTCAGAATTTGAACGTCGTCTTGACCAAGGCGCCAAGGGCACCGAAGGAATCAGCACCGGTTCCGCCGTAGGTATTGTTCGTGCCCGTCAGCTCACCGAATGGACGAGACAGGTAGAAGACAGCTGGGGTGACAGTGACGTTGTCAGATACTGCATATTGGTAATACAGCTCCATTGCGTAGTTCCCGTCTTGGGGAGTTGTGTTGCC
>JAAZVJ010000162.1 GCA_018623675.1 Synechococcus sp. HW_metabat.54
AGCCCAATAGCTCAGATCACCCGGGGTGGGCTCCACCACCATCGTGAGGGCAATCTCCGGCACCAGCGCATCAGGCCAGAAGTTGCAGGAATCCAGTGCGACAGAGCAACGCACACCTGCCCCGAGGGGCTCGACTGTGACCTCAGGTGGGGAGCAGCGCTCTTCCACAGCCTCCAAATGGCGGTAATCGTGAAAGCGATACAGATTCCAATCCCCTGATGGAGCCACGTTGAGTTCCCAGTACACCGATTGATCTGGCACCGCCAAGAACGCTTCAAAACAGGTGTGCTCCCAGAGATGGTCCAGGCGCTGTCCGCTTCCACTGGAGTCGGGCCTTGCCTTGAGCAGCTGATCAATCCAGGACCGATGGACGTTTCGCTCCAACGGCAGCACCAGATAGGTGAGTGTGAGCGCGCCGGTTTCGCGCCAGATCATTCCCGCACTGATGGAGCAAGAGGGCGCAGGAGCGGCAGGGTGCGGAGACAACCGACGCACCTGACTGACCATGGTCGAATGGCGCGCCATCGCGATTGCAATCAGGTGATGCGAGTGAGTTCATGCACGAGGTCTTGAAGGGCCTCGAACTGATCCTCAATGGAACGCATCAAGGTGAACTGCACAAGGGCACGGTCGAGATTGTGCCCATGACGCGACACTTTGAAGTAGCGATCTCCATCGAGATGGTCGGTCAAAAAACGCAGGCCTAGCTCAAAGGGGATCAGGCGGATGCAAGCGGGTAAGTACAGCAGGTCTGCATCCGAGAGAAACGGTCGAGCGACAGAGAAGTAGCCCTCAAGGATGGAACGGCAAAGGCTGAGATCGAAACGAACTGCATTGAGATCACCTGCTTCCTCACCAGCCGGATTGCAGGAAGAACGCAGACAGTCGCCAATGTCGTAATGCACAAGACCGGGCTTGACCGTATCGAGATCAATCAACCCAACGGCCTGACCACTGGCCTCATCAATCATCACGTTGTTGATCTTGGGGTCTCCGTGAATCGGCCTGCGCTTCAACTCACCCCGATCACAGGCCGCTTCCAACACATCAGCCCCATCACGACCATCGGCCACAAAGGCCAGCGCTGAAGCCAACCGTGCATCGGTCGCCTCACCAACATCGACCCGATCCAACCACGAATCCAGCACGTGGTCGTAACGAGACAGATACGAAGGCGTGACATGAAAGCCTTCCAGGGTGTCGGCGAGGTGGTCAACCGGAAGGTCGTGAATCAAACGATGGAACATGCCCAGGCCATAGCCGACCTCACGGGCATGGACTTGATCAACCACGACATCGTGGGTGACTGCAGCACCGATGTAAGTAATCGAACGCCAAAACTCCCCCGCATGCTCCACCCAATGGCTGGGCTGCAACGGGGTGTCGGGGCGAGTGAACACAACTTCGGGCACCTCCCAACGGCGGCCCCTTAATTCCGGCAATCCGGCAGCCATCCGCTGCTGCACATGGCTTCCAAGGGCAATCAAATTGCCCATGACCAGCTCCGGCTTGGCGAACACCTGCGTGTTCAAACGCTGCATCACGAACGCATCTCCCCTGTGCCCAGAGCCGTTTTCCAGGCGCACAAGAAAGGTGTCATTCACATTGCCCGAACCAATCGCCTCAATGGCGTGAATCTGATCAGGGGGATGAAAGTGCCCGGCAATCACCTCCAGGGTTTGGCTGGATAGGGACGGAGCCAGGGTCACAACGAATCGCATGCGTCTCAGAACGCAACCCTGGCGTGTTGCCCTGGGAGATTCAGGCCTCAGTGTGCAGAAGCTCAGGCGTTATACGCAGAGCGCTACACCCGTTGAACTGCAATTCGCCATTGCGCTCAACACAAGGCAGCATGATCGAGTCGCCGCTGCCCCCGATCCCTGTGCCGCGTCTGCTTCATACCGCTGACTGGCAGATCGGCAAGCCGTATCGGTGGATCGAAGAGCCTGAGCGGCGCAGCCGTCTGCAACGGGCAAGGGTTGAAGCTGTTGAGCGGCTTTTGGAAACCGCCAACGCCCAAAACGTTGATGTTGTGTTGGTGGCTGGAGACCTCTTCGACAGCAACACCATCGACACAGCCTTAGCGATGGAAGTGCTTGAGCTGATCGGCACCCTTTCCATCCCTGTGGTGGTGATCCCTGGCAACCACGACCATGGTGGAGCTGGCGGAATTTGGCGCCGCAGCGACGTGCAGCAGGAACTGCGTCAACGGGCCACCAATCTGCACCTACTGCTTGAAGCAACACCCGTTCAAATTGCCGGAATCACCCTGCTGCCCTGTCCGCTGCGTCGCCAGCACGAAAGCGTGAGCCCAGGGGCCTGGCTGGACACACTCGACTGGGACAGTCTCGATTCCAAACTCCCGCGCGTCGTTCTGGCCCATGGATCAATCCAGGGCTTTGGTGCCCGTGATTACGACAGGTCAACAGAAGCAGGGGCCAATCAACTCCGACCGAACAGTTGGGATCACGACGCCTACGACTACCTTGCCCTCGGCGATTGGCATGCCCTTAAGGAAGTTCCACCCAAAGGCTGGTACCCAGGCACCCCAGAACCTGACCGCTTTCCAAGCCAAGCCAATGATCAACGGGGGCAGGTGTTGCTGGTGGACGTCAAACGCGGACAACCCGCCACCGTGGAACCCATCTCCACAGCCAAGTTTCGCTGGCACAACGAACGCGTTCAGTTGCGCACCTCCCACGACCTCGAGCAACTGCAAGAACGCATCGTGTCGCTCACTGGACGGCGCGTTGGCAAAGACCTGCTGCGACTCGAGCTCGACGGACAGCTGGGACTCGAGGCCCATCAGCAACTTCAGCACTTGCTGCAGAAGCTGGAAACCCGACTGCTTCACCTGAGGGTGCGCGGCCATTGTCATCGACGTCCAGAGCCCTCAGAACTCGGAGCCCTGCTTGAACGCGGTGATGCTCCCCTGATGGAACGCATTGCACGCCAGCTGCAACAGCAGCTCGAACAAACCCCGGCTGAGCAAACGGAACACATCGCCCTGCTCGAGACATCCCTCTGCGAACTGCATCGCCTTTGCCAAGACGCTGCAGATGCGCAGGCCCTGGAGGACGCCGCATGAAACTGCTCAACTGCCGGCTCACCAGCATTCGTCGCCATCGCGAGCTGGAACTGAACTTCCATCCGGGGCTCACCCTGATTACCGGTGCCAATGAGAGCGGCAAAAGCTCCCTGGTGGAGGCGTTGCACCGCACTCTCTTCTTGCGCTCCACGGCTACCGGTGCACCTGTACAGCGACTGCGCTCGCTCCAGCACAGCGGGCACCCCCAGGTGGACCTCGGCTTCGAAGCTCGTGGCCATCAATGGCTCCTGCAAAAACGCTTCAGCGGCCAAAGCGGCACCACAAGTCTCCATCGCCAGGGAGACAGCACGCGCCTTGGCAGCGAAGCGGAGGAGCACCTCGCCGAATTACTCGGCGTTGATGAAATCATCGGCAGCCGCCAAGCCAATCGTGTGCTCCCCAGCCGTTGGGCCCATCTCTGGGTGATGCAGGGGGAAGCCGGACGGGATTTACTCGCGCTCGGAGGAGAGCACTACGACCTCAGCGGGCTGATCCACCAGCTGGAACAACAGGCCGATGCCGCCCTCCAGTCACCCCTCGATCAACACCTGCATGACCAGCTGGAACAACTGGTCAACAG
>JAAZVJ010000163.1 GCA_018623675.1 Synechococcus sp. HW_metabat.54
ACATGGGGGCAGACGCCTTGGTGAGTCACCTTGGCCTCCGCTTCCAGATGCACGATGCCATTGAGCACCTCTCGAATGTCTCCTGCCACGGTGGCGGATTCCACCGAGACGCGTTCACCGCCCTTGACCAACCATCCATCGAAGGGAAGCGAAAAGGAGCCTTGGCTGGCTTTCACCCCTGCATGAAGAGCATTGAGGCTCTCGATCAACACAAAGGGCTCGCTGGTGGTCGCATGGTGGAGGTGGGTGGTGCCACTGCTGGTGCCCTCAGCGGTTCCCACCTCAAACCAATCCGGTCCGACGGACACCTTGGCGCCAAGACCGGCATGGCCTGTGGGTTCAACACCGAAGTGGCGAGCTGTCGCCTCGGAATGCAGAAAGCTCTTGAGCTCACCGTTTTCAATCAGGCAAAGACGGCGCGTGGGTGTGCCTTCGCCATCGAAGGGCGCAGCGCCCACATGGCCCGGATGCAGACCGTTGTCGTGCAGCGAGAAGAAGGGCACTGCAACACGGGTGCCAACGGAGTCGGCATTGCTGAGGCTGACACCATCAAGAACGGCCCTGGCGTTCACCAAACTGCTGAAAGCACCGAGTAGATCCAGAAATGCTTCTGGGGTGAAGCAGATCAAATACCTCCCGGTGTCGATGGGTTGGTAATTGAGGTGGCTGATGGTGCGCGCAGCGGCTTCATCAATGCATCCGCTGACGTCGAGGTCTTGGCTGCCAAGGGCCACGCGAACGGCTCCGCCGCTGCGAGGTTTACGACCACTCTCCTCAGCCCGGGCATACAGATACAGGCTGGCTTGGCTGCGCTGCATCTGGCGCAGGGCTCCGTCGCTGTTCAGGTAAATGCGTTCGCTGCTGCCTTCGCTGAGCCCGTTGTACGGGACAGTTCCGATGGCCTGGTGCTGACTCAAGAGGGCCGATTCAGCATCCTTGAGGGTGCTCAACAGGTGCTGGATTCCTTGGGCCGCTTGCAGGGGCCGATCCAGCTGCGGGGTGGGAGCCTTGGCCAGAGGGGAAAACTCTGGAATCTCAGCGGCATTGCCAAATTCACTGGCTTCATGGGCGCCAGTCAGTGCCCGTTCCAGTCCAGCCGCAGAGAGATCAGATGTGCTGGTGATGCCCACCAGTCCGGCCTTGTTCCAAGCGCGAACAGTGATCGAACTGCGCTGCGACGCCTTCATTTGCTTGGCTTCGCCGCGATCCACCTGCACGGACGCGTTAATGCTGCGGCTGGCTCCGAGGTCCCATCGCTGGATGCCCTGCCGTTTGGCGAGGTCATGCAGCTGATCTCTCAGAGCAGCAACATCCAGAGGCTGTGGCTTGGCATTGGTCGTGGTCATGCTCAACGGCCTCCAACGGTGATGGAATCGACCTTGATGTGGGGTTGGCCCACGGTCACAAAAATGCTGCCGCTTACGGAGCCGCAGTAGCCGGCGGCCAGATCGAGGTCATCGGCACACATGGAGATTCTTGGCATGACCTCCTTCGCTTCACCGATCAAGGTGGCTCCTTTCACCGGGGCACCGAGCTGACCGTTCTCGATCAGATAGCCCTCTTCCACGGAGAAATTGAACTGACCCGTGGCTCCAACGCTTCCGCCCCCCATCGATTTGCAATACAACCCTTGGTCGATCGAACGGATCAGGTCGTCGGGTTTGTGGGGACCGGCGGCGATGTAGGTGTTGCGCATGCGACTAGCAGCCGCGAAGCCGTGACTCTGGCGCCGTCCACTGCCCGTGCGGGCATGGCCTGTGCGCATCTCTCCAGCCCGGTCGCTGAGGAAGCGTTTCAAGACGCCATTCTCGATCAACACGGTGCGCTGGGATTCCATGCCTTCGTCGTCCATGGCAATTGAGCCGAAGGCTCCGTTGCTCAGGCCTTCGTCGATCGCCGTCACTGCCGGATGGGCAATGGTTTCTCCCACTTTCTCGGCAAAGGGAGTCGTTCCTCGTTCCACCTGGGTGGTCTCGAGCAAATGGCCGCAGGCTTCATGGAAGATCACCCCGCCAAAACGGTTGGCCATCACCACGGGCATCTGACCGCCATCCACGTATTTCGCGTAGAGCATCGTGGCCGCACTGGTGCAGACCTCTTGGGCGCTGGCGTCCACATCCCATTCCTGCAGATCCCTGGGACGGTCTGTCGATCCGTAGCGCCGCCCGATGCTGGCTCGATGTTCTCCGTCGGCGGCCAGCACACTTAAGCCGCTGGATTGATGCAAACGGATGTCGCGGGCAAATGTGCCGTCACTGGCGGCCACGAGCACTTCCTGCCAGTCGCGTGAGTAGGAGCCGCGGCGCACATCCAGGTGTTTGCCATGGTGCTGGAGACGATCCGTTCCCTGCAGCAAGAAGGCCGTACTGGTGGCCAGGTCGGGAGATTCAAGAAGCCAGGCTTCCTTGCCGGCGGCGAAATCTCGCAGCGGTTGGAGCCCATCGAACGCCTGCAGCGCAGCGGCGGAGTGCCGCTCAAGGTTGAGCATGGCCAGGGCTTGGTCCAGCGCCAGCAACAGACCTGCGTCGCTCAGATCATTGGTGCTGACAAACCCATCACGGTGTCCGTTGAACACCCTGATGCCCGCACCCATCCCGAAGGCTGGACTGACGCTGGTGATCGTGTCGTGTTCTGCAAGAACGCCGATGTGATCGGTGCGCTCGAGGAACACTTCAACGAGGTCTGCCCCGGCTTTGCGCCCCTCTGCCAGCAGAGACTCCAACCGTTGACGCCATTGGGACTGACCAGGGTCGAGACCCACGTCCTGTCGTTGCCCTGGATGGGATGCAACCAAACCGCCCGCTTGCGACAAGCTTTGATTATGGAGAACTGAACACAACAATGCCCGGCCTAGGCCGGGCATTGAGGGAGGAATCCGTTGGCGACGCGGATCAGCGCACAGCCGGCTGGTAGTTCTCGCTGCGCACGGGTGACATCAGGAACAACGACGCCATCTGCACGGCGTTGGCCGCAAAGTGGGGAAGCTTGCGGATCAACTTCACCGGCGCGGGTGCGCTGCTGGCATCTGCTGCTGCGAGGGCAGCGTTGTTGGTGACCAGGTTCTCCAAACCATCCCAGAACTTGGGATTTTTCACGTCGAGGACGACAGGGAACACACGAGCCGAGGTCTCGTTGGTCTTGTCGATCACCATGCGGTCATATTCGCGGGCGTCGAGGCCGAGAGCTTCGTAAAACTCCTTGCGGGCGACATCACGCACATACATGGTGGCGAAGACAGCCAGAAGGAAGAATCGGCACCAGAGGCGGGCCGTGAAGCCACGCACGGTGTCGGGCTGTGCCTTCATCAGGGCGTCAAAGAAATCGCCGTGACGGTTTTCGTCTTGGCACCAGTTTTCGAAGAAGTTGAAGATCGGGAAGATCTTGCTGTCGGGATTCTTCTCCAGATGGCGGAAGATGGCGATGTAACGCCAATAGCCGATTTTTTCGGACAGATAGGTGGCGTAGAAGATGAATTTCGGCTTGAAGAAGGTGTACTTCTTGTTCGCCGTCAGGAAGCCGAGGTCGAGCTGGAGGCCGAAATCGCTCATCGACTTGTTGAGGAAGCCTGCATGGCGGGCTTCATCGCGGGCCATGTGGGCAAAGCATTCAGCCAGCAGAGGGTTGCGTGCTTTGATCCGACGGCTCAGTTCCTTGTAAAGCA
>JAAZVJ010000164.1 GCA_018623675.1 Synechococcus sp. HW_metabat.54
AGGTCGGCCCACTGACGTGACATCTCGTACAGGTCAGTGCGGTCGGCTTGACGCAACACCGGCGTGATCAGCCCGCCATCTTCCATGGCCACCGCCACGGCAACGTTCACATCAGCGGGATAGGCCATGCCCGCTGCGGTGGTGGCGGCATTCACTTGGGGATGGCGCGCCAGGGTCACGGCCACTGCCTTAGCCAGCAGGGCGGTCATGGTGACGCCCTTGGGCTTCACTTGTTTGTAGAAAGCGTCGAGCTTGTCGGTGGTGATGGTGTAGCCCACGCGGAAGCAAGGCACCGCCAGGCTCGCCTCCATGTTGCGGTTCACAGCCGCCTGAAGGGTGTTGAAGGCCACGGTGTCGCCAGGGGCGCCGAAGCTGTTGCCAGCCGGTGCGCTGGGAGCTGCAGCACCTGCACCTGCCACAACCGCAGCAGCGGTGCCTTCGCCCACCCGGGGCACACTCACAGGCCGGCCTGCGGCCTTCTCCACATCCTCAGCCTGAATCCGGCCATTGGGGCCGGTGCCACGCACGCTGGCCAGATTCACGCCCATCTGGGAGGCCAACTTCTTGGCCCGGGGGCTGGCCACCAGGCGGCCGTTGTTGACCACAGGGGCAGGTGCGGCGGGAGCCGCAGGCGCGGGAGGCGCCACAGGAGCAGGAGCCGCGGGGGTGGGAGTCGCTACAGCAGGTGCGGGGGCTGCAGGTGCAGGAGCTGCGGGCGCCGCTGCAGCAGGGGCAGCACCGCCACCACCAGAGCCTGCTTTGGCCTGAGCGTCTGCGATTTCAGCCTCGGTCTCCACAATCAGACCGATGGTTTCGCCCACGGGAGCCGTGCTGCCCGCAGGCATGAGCACAGCGGCCAGATAGCCCTCGTTGAAGGATTCAACGTCCATATCGGCCTTGTCGGACTCGACCACGAGCACCGACTCACCACGACCCACCTTGTCGCCAGGCTTTTTCAGCCATTCGACGATCTTCCCCTCCGTCATGGTGGAGCTGAGGGCAGGCATGAAGATGTCGTGGGTCGCCAAAACCGTCTCCAGAGGGGCTGAGTAGGGGGATTTTACGGGCCGGCCAGCCGACCCAGAGCAGGATCAGCCCTGCTCGATCGACTCGACCACGCCATCGCGCACCACAACGGCCACCTGCATCTTGCTGACGAGGTTGTCTCCCACCTTCAGATCACAGAAACTCTCGATCTGCCCCTGATCGACGATCTGCTCCATTTCCACTTCGCGCACCTGAGCTTGCTGCTGCAACAAGTTGCGCTTTTGTTCTTCCAGCTCAGCCCGCTTGGCAGCCACCTGCTGCTGCACCTGGGCCACCTGCTCCTGCACCCGGGGGTCGAGGGGGTTCGCACTCTGGCGGCGCACTTCGTCCACCACCTGCTGGCCTTCCTGCTCAAGCTGGGCCAACTGCTGATCGGTGGTGGCGATGGCCGTGCTCAGTTCACGCTCGGCCTCCTCTTTCCAGGCGGGGGTGACCACGGCACGCACAGCGATGGTGCGCTTGATCGACAGGGTGGTGCCGTCCGACATGGGAACTGAATAAGAGCGCCAAGCGTCTCAGCCCCAGCTCTAGGGGTCAACCCGCCTCGATGGCGGGTTTCCGATCCATGGGGTGGTGCTGCAGGCGCCGTTCAACGGCCATAAAAAGCCTTAATCACCGTCTGATCCCGGGCGGTGATGCGGTCACGGCGTTGCTTCAAGGTTTGGGTCAACAAACCGTTTTCGATCGTGAAGGGCTCCACCAGGCCCACACCGGCAAGACGCTCATCCGGTCGCGCTCCCGAGCGAGCGGTGAGCAAACGGTTGAACTCGCCCCGCAGCAATTTGCACAACGCCGCATCACCAGGGGATCCCCCAAGATCGGCATCAACGGTGAGCCCCTGCTCCAGGGCCCAGGCCTGAACAGCTTCAGGGCGGGGCACCACCAAGGCCGCGAGTTGTTTCTCGTCTTGGCCCACCAGCATCACCTGCTCCACCAACGCACTCGACACCAGACACTCCTCCAAGGGGCCTGGCTCAATGTTTTCGCCACTGCTCAGCACGATGGTGTCTTTCGCCCGACCGGTGAGCACCACCGATCCATCCGGCAGCAAAAGGCCAAGATCACCGGTGTCAAACCAGCCCTCCCCATCAAGCACCTTGGCGGTGGCCTCTGGTTTGCCGAGGTAGCCCCCCATCACCTGAGGACCTTTCACCAGCACAACCCCCCGCTCGCGGAAGCCAAGAGGAGCCCGCGTCTCGGGATCGACGATCCGAAATTCGGTGTCGGGCATGGGCTGCCCGGAACTGCCGCGGATGTTGCGCCAAGGCCGACGGCAACTCACCACCGGGCTGGTCTCCGTGAGGCCATAACCCACGAGCAATTCAATGCCGACCGCCTCGTAAAAAGCATCCACATGGGGAGCAATGGCGCCACCACCGTTGATCGGAAACTGCAATTGGCCACCACTGAGCTGGAGGCGCAGTTTTGGCCAGATCAGCTGCGAGGCAAGGGCATGGGCCGGCCAACGGCGGCTGGCTTCCAGCGCGGCCTTCAGCCGTTGCCGCTTGCCCAACGGCTCCACCATCAGATTGCGACTGCGACGCCGCGCCAGGCAATAGGCACTGCTGTTAGCAAGGGCACTGCGTAGCAGGCGTTGGCGCGAAGCCGGGAAGGTCTTGAGCACATCTTCAAAACCGGCCTGAACCGCTTCCCACAAACGCGGCACTGTGGCCATCACCACCGGCTTCACCCGGGGCAGATCCTTCTTGAGATGCTTGATCGTGGTGTACGTCTGAGAACAAGCGCAGGAAAAGAAGTAGTACTCCGCGCTGCGCTCGTAGGAATGCCAAATCGGCAGCACGCTCAACACCGGCGAGCCCGGTGCTGGATGGGCCACACAGGCCAGGCTGCGCACCTGATGCAACAAGTTGGCGTGGGTCAGGGGCACACCCTTGGGTTGCCCTGTGGTGCCTGAGGTGTAGAGGATCGTGGCCGTAGTGGCAGCGGCACTCTCTGCGCCGCGGCCGAGATCCGGATCAATGGCTTCCGCCTGGGCACCGTTGGCCAACAGCGCCTCAAAGCTGATCACCCCATCGGCCACGTCACCTTCGAGCTGAATCACACAGCGCAAACGCGCGCGCAACTGGGCCGACAGGTTCAGCCGCTGCAACAGCTCAGCGTTCTGCACCACCAGGGCCACAGAGGCACTGTCTTCGAGGATGTACTGCAGCTCTGGCACTGGCGCTGCAGCGCCGCGAACCGCACTCGTCGCCCCGGCCCGCATCAGGCCTTGATCCATCACCAGCCAACGGGGGCTGTTTTCAGCGAAGAGACCCACCACATCCCCAGGGCCGACTCCCAGAGCCCTCAAGGCGGCAGCTACAGCACTAATCCGTGCTTCCAGTTCGGCATAGGTGAACCGCTCCGGGTGGGCCGCATGGGGTGCATCCACCGCCATCACGTCGGCGTGATGGGTCGCCAGCCAAGGCCACATCTGGTCGACGCGCCCGAGTGAATCCACGTAACTGCGAGCCGCCAGAGCCGCCTGTTCGCGAGGGATAGGGCGCCAGCTGGCGTGGGCGGCAGTGGGCACAACGATCGAAGCAGACCGCCCAGGCCTATCACCCATGCTGCCCATCGGCAATCGTGAAGGCCTTTTGCAAGGGCC
>JAAZVJ010000165.1 GCA_018623675.1 Synechococcus sp. HW_metabat.54
ATTGCTTTCTCCGGCATTGCCGGAGTTGATCCCCAGGTGGGGCTGTTCGGGGCGTTTTGCCTTTCGATCACGATCGCATTTGTGGGCGGCCGCACCGCCATGATCACCTCAGCGACGGGATCCACTGCGCTGCTCATGACTGGCCTGGTGGCCTTTGGTGATGCCCGCTCAACGGAACTCGGCGTCAGTGGCCTTGGGCTGCAATACCTGCTAGTGGCTGGTGTGCTCACAGGCGTGTTCCAAATCCTGTGGGGATACCTGCGCCTGGCACATCAGATGCGGTTTGTACCGCAAGGGGTGCTCAGCGGTTTTGTGAATGCCCTCGCACTGCTCATCTTTCAGGCGCAACTTCCCAACCTGGGCATCAACCTCCACTTCGGGGAAAAGGTTGCCCACGGCGACCAACACGTGCTTGCCGCTAGTCAGATCCCCGCTGTGTGGATTCTGGTGCTGTTAGGGCTTGTGATCATCTACGGCCTCCCCAAACTCACCCGCCTGATCCCCTCCCAGCTGGTGGCGATTGTGGTGCTGACGCTGATCAGCGTGAATCTCCGCCTTGAGATCCCCACAGTTGAAAGCCTGGGTCAGCTGCCCAGCCAGCTCCCTGTTCCAACGATGCCTTTTGGAGCCCTGAGTGACGGCAAGGTGCCTTTCAATCTGGAGACGCTGGGCATCGTGTTGCCAACAGCCCTCTCGATTTCATTGGTGGGGCTGATGGAAACCTTCCTCACCCAAGACATCCTTGACGACAAAACCGACAGCAACTCCAACAAGAACGCTGAGGCACGCGGCCAAGGCATCGCCAACCTGGTGTCGTCTTTCTTTGGTGGGATGGCGGGATGTGCCCTGGTGGGCCAATCGGTGATGAACATCGACAACGGTGGACGTGCCCGTCTCTCCACCCTGTTTTCAGGTGTGAGTCTGATGGCCATGATTCTGCTGGCCCGCGACTGGGTTCAGCAGATCCCCATGGCAGCACTGGTGGCCGTGATGATCAGCATCGCCGTCAGCACCGCCGACATCAATGGCCTTCGCGCCCTGCGGCGCATTCCCAAAAGCGATACAGCCGTGATGGTGATGACGTTTGCCGTCACGATGCTCACCACACCCCACAACCTTGCCCTTGGTGTGGTGGCTGGTGTTGCCCTGGCTGCTCTGTTGTTCAGCCGGAAAGTGGCCAAAGTCATCCGCGTCGATGTTGAAGACATCAGCGCGGATCACCGCCGCTACCGAGTCAGCGGTCAGCTGTTCTTCGTGAGCAAGGTGTACTTCCTCCAGGGTTTTGATGTGCACGAACACCCAGCACAGATCACCATCGATCTGAGCGACGTCCATATTTGGGACCAAACCGGTGTTGCCGCTCTCACGCAGCTCACTCGCAAGCTGGCGCGTGGTGGCTCAACCGTGACGGTGGAAGGCCTCAATCCAGAAAGCTTGAATTTGCTGGAACGCATTGGCAGCCAGCCCGAAGCAGCCCATGGCTGAGGGCTCAAAGCCTTGCGTTCAAGCTGAAACCAGGGGTGTCTGAGACACTTGTGGTCGCAGCAGATGAAGCATGCCGTTCCGCACGATTTGGGGGCTGCTGGCTGGTGCCTTCCTGCTCCAGGGATGCGCCAGTTTGGGAGAAGGCGGCGGATCTCGACTCGGATTGATCCAGCAGCGCGAAACCTTGCGCTGTGGTGTGAGCGGCAAGATTCCTGGATTCAGCTTTCTCGGATCTGACGGCCGCTATTCAGGCCTCGACGTTGATCTCTGCAAGGCTTTTGCCGCTGCCATCATCGGCAACCCAGCCGCCATTGAGTACAGACCCCTCACGGCACCGGAACGGTTCACCGCCTTGCGTACCGGGGAAATCGACCTGCTGTCGCGCAACACCACGTTCAACCTCAGCCGCGATGCCAGCGGGGGCAACGGCATGGGCTTCGCCCCCGTGGTCTTCCACGATGGTCAAGGGTTGATGGTGAAGCGAGCGAGCGGGATTCGCAACCTCAACGACCTGCGCGGAAAAACCATCTGCGTCGGCTCCGGCACCACCACCGAACAGAACCTCAACGACGCCTTCGAATCCCGGGGCATCAACTACAGCCCGATCAAATATCAAGACCTCAACCAAGTGGTGGCGGGTTATCTGCAAGGCCGTTGCAGTGC
The DNA here is from genome assembly GCA_018623675.1 of Synechococcus sp. HW_metabat.54. Classification (GTDB taxonomy): domain Bacteria; phylum Cyanobacteriota; class Cyanobacteriia; order PCC-6307; family Cyanobiaceae; genus Synechococcus_C. The sequence goes on from JAAZVJ010000165.1 coordinate 2,149, forward strand.
CATGACGTCAGATCGATCTCAGCTGGCAGCGGCCCGTTCAGGGTTCCCCACACCGGTTGCCCACACCATCCTTGAGACCGTTCTCAGCAAAGAACCTTTGGCGCCGCTGGCAGTGGGCGGCGACCAACGGCTCGGTGATGCCATGCGCTGGGTGGTCTACGCCCTGATTACGGCGGAAGAACTGAATATCACGCAGGCCAATGTGCTGGAACGTTTGGCCGAAGCCAAAACGAATCCTCAGCTCACCAAATTGCGTCGCTTTCTTGGGGTCGAGGGAGATCTGGGGCCAAAACTTGGCCTCCCGTCCGACTTCGTGGTGCGTGTCATTCAAGCCACGGGACATTACGGAGAGATCTATGACAGGCACCTGGGCCCCTCCAGCGACGTGCCCATCCCCCGTGGCATGAATCAGCTCTACCGCAATGGTGGAGCCATGACTGCTCCTCCGTTCCAATAAGGCCATGACGCAAGCCTCACGACGCTGGCTGTGGCAATTGGGCCTTGGCCTGGTGCTGCTGACCTGCGCGGGCGTGTTGATCAACAACCTGTCCGTCAATTTGATTCGCACAGGGTTAGGACTCAGTTTTGGTTGGTTAGAGCGACCAGCGGGTTTTGCTTTAGCCGAGCATGCCCTTCCTTACAAGCCATCCGACAGCTACGGCTGGGCCTTGTTCGTGGGTTGGATGAACAGCCTCAAGGTGATTGGGGCGGGATTGGTGACATCCACCGTTCTCGGTGTTTTGGCCGGAACAGCACGACGCAGTGTGAATCCCTTACTCCGCAAGCTGGCCGCCCTCTACGTCGGCCTCATCCGCCAGATTCCCCTGCTGCTCCAACTGTTGTTCTGGTATTTCGTGGCCCTCCTGGGCCTGCCGCAATCCAATGCTTCCCCCCTCGGGAATCTGCTGAGTTTCACCAATCAGGGCATCGCGCTGATGGGGGTGCATCTGAGCGTGGAGTTCACAGCTGTCTTGCTGGGCCTGAGCGTCTTTACGGGCGCATCGATTGCCGAAGTCGTTCGCGGCGGACTGGACGCCGTACCGCGTGGCCAGTGGGAGGCCTTCCGCAGTCTTGGGCTCTCGGAGCGGATGGGCTTACGCAGGGTGGTCCTACCGCAAGCACTTCCCGCCATCCTTCCGGGACTAACAAGTCAGTATCTGAATCTGGCCAAAAACAGCACCCTCGCGATTGCTGTTGGCTACGCGGATCTATACGCAGTCAGTGACACAACCATCACGCAAACCGGGCGAGCCATCGAAGGATTTTTGCTCCTTCTGCTCAGCTTCCTTTTGCTGAATCTGCTGATTAACGCTGCCATGCAACTGCTGAATCAAACGGTGTTGCGCAGGGGTCAGCGCACGAAGGCTTGACGCCCTGGGCCATCAAGCAGAGCCCCCTGCGCTCAGCGATAGCCTTGCCATCCCCCTTGGTGAGGATGTCCGTGCAGGCGTGGCTCCGACAAGCATCAAAACGAGGAG
>JAAZVJ010000166.1 GCA_018623675.1 Synechococcus sp. HW_metabat.54
CCCGTCGTTGCGCAGGCTTTCGCTCATCAGCGTCAGCTTGCTCTGGAAGACATCGCCACTGGGAATGCAGGTGGGATGGATCTGGGTGAAGCAGGGATTGGCGAACAGGGCTCCCTTGCGGTGGGCCCTCCAGATCGCACTGGTGTTCGACTTCAGCGCATTGGTGGAGAGGAAGTAGACGTTGCTGTAGCCCCCGGTGCAAAGCAGAACCGTGCGGGCGGTGTGCACCTCCAGCTCACCGCTCAGCAGATGGCGTGCCACCACGCCACGGGCGACCCCATCCACCGTGATCAACTCGAGCACATCGCGGCGGGTGAGCAGTTGAACGCGACCCAGCTCCACCTGGCGCATCAAGGCCTGGTAGGCGCCATAGAGCAACTGCTGGCCCGTTTGCCCCCGGGCATAGAAGGTTCGGCTCACCAGAGCACCGCCGAAACTGCGGGTCGCCAGGCTGCCGCCGTATTCCCGCGCGAACGGCACCCCCTGGGCCACGCATTGGTCGATGATGCCGCTGCTGATTTCCGCCAGGCGCTGGCAGCCCGCTTCCCGGGCCCGGAAGTCGCCCCCCTTGAGCGTGTCGGCGAACAGGCGGCTGACGCTGTCGCCATCCACCGCCACGGCACGTGCAGCATTGATGCCCCCTTGGGCCGCCACCGAATGGGCGCGGCGTGGGCTGTCGTGGAAGCTGAGCACCGTGACCCGGTAGCCCTGCTGGGCCAGGGTCGCGGCGGCGGATGCCCCCGCTAGGCCGGTGCCCACCACCAGCACATCCATTTGCCCTTTGCGCAGGGGGCTGATCAGCGGCAGCCCTTCACGGGTTCGTCGCCAGGCGTCGGCAAGCGGCCCCGTGGGAATCCTGGGATCAGGCAGTCCGTTGGTCATGCCAACCCTCCAAGGGCCAGGCCCAGGCTGGTGAGCAGGAAACCTCCCCCGATCACGCTCGCCAGCAGGCGACCTCCCCAACGGATGCTTGGGCCGTTGGCCGGGGTGAGCAGACCCAGGTTGCGGTGAGCGGCTTCAGCACCGTGCAGCAGGTGCAGCCCGATGGCCAGGCTGCCGGCGGCATACACCAGCAAGCTGATCGGCTGCATCAGCACCCGCACCAGCACCTCTCGTTCCAAACCATCCGCTGGCCGTGGCCAGCGCAGTTGCTGCAGGTGCAAGACCAGAAATCCCAGGCTGATCACGCCAGCAGCAACCTTGCTGCGGCTGGCAAGGGCTTGGAGCGGTTGACCGCGTCGGCTGCGCAGCGCCGCGGTGTTTCCCGCATGCCGGTTCCGCAGCGTTTTGGCGATGGTGAGGCTCAGATGAACGGCTGCGGTGGCGGCCAAGCCAACCTCCAGCACAGGCAGCCATGGCTGTTGATGCAGCGCTGCGGCGTACTGCTCGAACTGCACCGGTGCGATCAGGGCGGGCAACAGACCGGCCAGATGAACCACCAGGAACAGCACCAGCAGTAACCCGCTGAGGGCCGATCCGATGCGCGTCACGGTTGGCTCCTGCATCAATCCCAGAACACAGGATTTCGGCTGGGACGATACCTGCCGTAGTCGAGTTCGCCCGGCATGAGGTCTTCACTGATCACCGCACAGATCGTATTGAGCGGCATCGAAAAGCTGCTGCCGTCTTGATCGAATGGCCCTTCCACATAGGCACCAATTCGCTCAGCAATCAGAAATCCGAGAAACAGCAGGATGCCTGTCAGCGCTGAACCCTGGATCGCAAAGGAGAGCAGCAATTGGGTTCCGAACACCCAATTGATCACACGAACGAAGAGGTCGTACGGCGGGGGGATGGGGGTGTTGCGGATCCGTTCGAGGCCACCAACGGCATCGCTCATGGCTTCACTGATCTCCATCAAACGGTTGCGACCCCGATCACTGATCCACTGGTCTTCTGTGAGCTGTTGAATGCCCCTCATCCGTTGAACGGAAAGGCTGCGAACAGTGCTGTCGGCCGGGAGCGCAAGCTGATCCAACAGCTGTTGGTGCATCAACTTGAGATCGGGATGCCAGAAGTTGCGCAACTGAAAGTTCAATTGCCACACGATGGCCACCTGAAGCTGCACCAGCTGCTTCGATCGTTCGCTGTGCCATTGCTGCTCGTTGAGCAACCCGCGCAGGCCGTCGGCCCAGACACGGCTCTTGATCACAACAGCTCCCCACAGGGTTCGTGCTTCCCACCAACGGCTGATGGCCTGGGTGTTGCGGAAACCGATGAAGATCGACATGGCGATGCCGAGAACCGCTACGGCCTTGGTGCTCAGCAACCAGCCTGTGAGGTGCGTGGCAACCGGGATCATCAGGGCACTCACCAGCACCAGCATGCCCAGATCCACTTTTGCCCGCTTCACCAGCTGCAAGGCCACCAGCCCGTAGTCGCGTTGGTTGGTGGCGGCCGGGTCCCCGTAGCCGCCTGTTTCGAAGGCCACGCCTCTTGAGCGAAGGATCACAGAACGTTCATGGCGCTGGTTTTCAAGTATTGCCCTTGTCATCGTGCGGGCAGTTCTTGGAAGCCGGTCGTGCGCGTCTCGTCCCGTCGCATGCGCTGGCTCATTCCGTTGGTCACAACGGTGCTGGCGATCGTCTTTTTCAGCCAGTCGATGCTTCGTCAGCCTCCACCAAGGCCTTCTTCTTCTGAAGTCTCTCCAGCACAGATCAACTGGGAACGGCTATCTGAAGCATTGATTGATGTTCCAGAGCCTCGATCTGATCCGAAGGAATTGCTTCAGGTTGGTGGATATGTAACCAACTTGAGTGACCTGGATCTTCTGGAGAATCGTTATTCCATTGAGCTGCTTTTATGGACATTATGGTCGGGTGAACCTGAGCTGAACCCAAGCGATACGCTTTCTATTGTTAATGGAATTTATGACGGTGATATTCAGCGGTTTGAACGTGTGCGCCAAGAGGTGAGGGCAAATGGAGACATTTGGACTCTTTATCGTGTCAGGACACAGGCTGTGCAGCGCTGGAGGGTGGAGCGTTATCCGTTCGATAGTCAGTCTTTGCGCCTCGAGATTGGTTTTTCTGATCCGTTTCAAGATGCTCGGATTGATCTCTTCCCCTCTAATAGCTTTTCTTTGAACCCGGGGCTGATCCTTCCTGGTTGGTTGATTCAGGATGTACAGGCTTATCCCTCGAAAGTTGCCTTGATGAGCGGACTCGGGTATGGAGAGATGCCAATTATTCGACAGCAAACCGTTATCTTTGAAATGTTTATCGACCGTATAAGTTTGCTTTGGTTTACCCCTGATTTTCTTGGTTATATTCTTGCTGTTGGTCTGTGCTGCATGTCGCTTCTGATCAGTCGCAGCCGAGATGATTTGATTCTTGCTGCGGTGGTCTCGGCGGGTGGTAACTATGTGTTTATTGCTGGCAAGTTGCCTGTTACGGCGATGAGTGGATTCATCGGTAATTTGCAAATTATTATTTTTGTTGGGATCCTCTATGTTGTGGCTGCAGATGAGTTGATTGATCATCATTTGTCGCGCTATTCGCAGCGTATATCGTCTCTGCTGCGCCTTGGCCTTTTGCCCAGCTATTTGGCGTTCACTTTGTTTGGGGTTTACTTGATCATTCCTTCTGGCTGATGGCTTCCGCTCGCTTTGGTTCCAAAACG
>JAAZVJ010000167.1 GCA_018623675.1 Synechococcus sp. HW_metabat.54
AGTGCCCCCCAGGACCGGTCACAGCGCAGGATGAAGAGGTGAACACGCTGGATCGCCGTGAGTGATCGACACTCCCAGAGCTCAGCGCCGGCAACCGGCGTTGTGCCGCGCCGTCTGGCCTGGGAGGTCTTAGAAGCGGTGGCGGCCGGCGCCTACGCCGACGTCGCCCTGGAGCGCGTCCTGCGGGGGCAGAGTGTTTCCCCTGCTGACCGGGGCTTGGTCACGGAATTGGCCTATGGCGCCATTCGCCAGCGGCGCTGCCTGGATGGCTGGTTGGATCGCCTTGGCAAGGTGCCGGCCCGCAAACAGCCGCCTCGTTTGCGTTGGCTGCTTCACGTGGGGCTTTATCAGCTGCTGTGGATGGAGCGGATTCCGCCGGCCGCTGCTGTGAACACCAGCGTGGAACTGGCAAAGCGCCATGGCCTCAATCGCCTCGCTCCGGTGGTGAATGGTTTGTTGCGGGCCGCGTTGCGGGCCCGTGACGCTGGAGAGCAGTTGGAGCTTCCCCAGGATCCGGCCTTGCGATTGGCCCTTCAGTATTCCCTTCCCGACTGGTTCTGCCAGCAGTTGCTGAGTTGGTGTGATCTCACGCAAGCAGAGCAGATTGCCAGGGCCTCCAACCAGGTGCCTCCCTTGGATCTGCGGGTCAATCGTTTGCGCAGCACCCCCGCGGAGGTCACTGCAGCCCTCGAGGCCAGAGGACTGACTGTGGTGCCGATTGCCGAGTGCCCCGATGGTTTGCAAGTGGTGGGCAGTGGTGGTGACTTACGCCAATGGCCTGGCTACGAGGAGGGCCATTGGTGTGTGCAAGACCGCGCAGCGCAATGGGTGGCTCCGTTGTTGAACCCCCAAGCGGGAGATCGTGTGCTGGATGCCTGCGCCGCTCCAGGGGGCAAGGCCACCCACCTGGCCGAGCTGATGGGTGATCAGGGGGAGGTGTGGGCCATCGATCGTTCCGCTGGCCGGCTCCAGCGGGTGGCGGCCAATGCGGCGCGCTTGGGCACAGGCTGTCTGCAGGCGATGGCCGCCGATGCGGCGGCATTGCTTGAGCACAAGCCCAATTGGCGCGGAGCGTTTCAGCGAATCCTGCTCGATGCCCCCTGCTCAGGCCTTGGCACCTTGGCGCGTCATGCCGATGCCCGCTGGCGCATCAGTGCGGAGAGCGTTGCTGAACTGGTGCCCCTTCAAGCCCGTCTGCTTGAGGCGATGCTGCCGTTGTTGGCTCCTGGGGGAACCCTGGTGTACGCCACCTGCACGATCCACCCCGCCGAAAATGGCCAACAGATTGCCGCGTTTCTTGAGGCCCACCCCCAGCTGGTGTTGGCCCATGAACGCCAGCGTTGGCCAGATCCAGCCGGTGGGGATGGTTTCTATGCCGCTGTGATCAACACCTAGCGGTGGCGATCAACGCGGGCTGTTGATGGGGAGTCCGCTGTCGTCGGTGGGAACAGGAGTGAGCAGGAAAGGTGGTAGTTCTTCGCTGGGGGGGATCAACGTGTCGATGATCTCGTCAGGGGATGGCATGGTTTCAGCGCCGTCCTCTGGTTTTTTCTTCTCTTTCTTCGGTTTGACAATTGTGCTGCGGTCCCAGCTGTTGCCTTTCGGACCGTTGTAGGTGCGTGTGAGAACGGGTTTGGGAGGGAACTGTTGCACCGGGAAGCTGTCCTTCACGGTGGTCATGAATTGCTTCCAGGCCCAGGCCGATTCCCCGCTGGTGAACTTGGTCTCCCGGCTGTCGTCGTAGCCGAACCACACCGCTGTGGTGAGCTGCGGAATTGAGCCAATGAACCAAAGATCGCGGCCTCCTTCTGAAGTGCCTGTTTTGCCGGCCACCGGTCGATCGCCAAGCTTGGCTGCCACGCCGGTGCCTCCAGTCACCACCCGCTGCAGCATCCAAGTCATGGTGTCGGCAACGTCGCTGTCGACGGCACGCCGACCACGGGGGCCATCGATGCGGCGGCTCCACAGCAGTTGACCGCCAGGGCCACGGATCTCCTCAAAAGCGGTGGGTTTGACGTACACGCCACGGTTGTTAATGGCGGCATAAGCCGCCGTCATGTCGAGGATGGTTTGTTCATAAGCACCGATGGCCAGTGGGTAGTACTTGCCCAGAGGGCGGGTGGTGCCGATCCCCAGATTGTTGGCAATGGCAATCACAGCATCGAAGCCGACCTTGTCTTGCAGCTGAACGGCAATGGTGTTCAGCGAATTCTTGAGGGCGTCGGCAATGGTGATTTTCCCGAAGTATTTGTTGCCGAAGTTTTTGGGGCAGTAGCCGTTCCAGCAGCGGGCGGTGTCGAGGAAGACGTCATCGGGTTTGACGCCGGCATTAATGGCTGCGGTGTAGGGGAAAAGCTTGAACGTGGAGCCTGGCGAGCGCAGAGCTTGGGTGGCTCGGTTGAACTGACTGCTGAAAAAATCTTTGCCGCCCACCATCACCCGCACCAAACCTGTTCCGGTCTCGAGCGACACGATCGAGCCCTCACTGGTGCCAGGCGCAAACTCCCGCACAACCTCTTGAGCCCGTTTTTGCCATTTCAGATTGAGGCTGGTGCGGATTTTCAAACCACCCACTTCCAGTTGCTCAGGGGTGAGCATTTGGGGCAGTTCTTGGGCCACCCAACTGGTGAAGTATGGGGCTGCGCTATTGAAATATTTGGGAATCGCCGGTTTGAGATTGAGTGGCGATTTCTTGGCGGTTTCGGCCTCGGTGGCTGTGATGAATCCGGCTTGGAGCATGCGCTCCAGCACGATTGATCGGCGATTGCGAGCAATCGATTCATTCACCAACGGTGAGTAGTACGAAGGTGCTGGGGGGAGGCCTGCGATCAGGGCCGCCTCGGGGAGCGTGAGCTGATCCGGGGTTTTGGAGTAATAAACCCAGGCGGCATCAGCAACTCCGTAGGCACCGGAGCCGAGATACACGTAATTCAGGTATTGCTCAAGGATCTGCTCCTTGCTCAGCTGACGCTCGAGCTTGTAGGCAAGAGCCGCTTCCCGAAGCTTGCGGGTGATGGTGCGGTCTTGGCTCAGGAACACCGTGCGGGCGAGCTGCTGGGTGATGGTGCTGGCACCTTCACGCACGGATCGCTTTTTGATGTTGGTGAACAGGGCCCTGCTGATGCCCCAGAGATCGACGCCGTCGTGTTCGTAGAAGCGCCTGTCTTCTGCCGCAACAAAGGCCTCTTTCACCAGCTCCGGCATCTCACCGGGATTGACCTTCTCCCGTGTTGCTGGCCCCAGCTTTTGGATGACTTGCCCATCACTGGACAGCAATGTGATCGTGCCAGGACGGTTGAAGCTGGCAATGCCCCGGGCATCGGGCAAGGTGGCATCGATCGCTTCTGTGATGGCGCCTTGTCCGAGGGCGACACCGCATCCGATGGCAGCAGCAGAGCCTGCCAGTAGGACCCAGTGACGACGGGTTCTCTTCACATCAGTTGGGTGAGAGGGCTGTGGCCGACGGCCAGGGCGGTCACCAACATCCCGAGCACCAGGAAGGGCTGGGCACTTGCCTGATACTTCACGTCGTATTCGACGGGATCACGCAGCAGCCAGATGTCTTGGAAGGTGATCTGAG
>JAAZVJ010000168.1 GCA_018623675.1 Synechococcus sp. HW_metabat.54
ACGGATCAGCAGCTGCAGCGTCATCTAGAAGCCAATGCCGATCGGTTCCGCGGCGAAGCGCGGGTGAGCTTTGAGCAGGTATTTCTGGATCCAGCACGCCGCGGCACGCGATTGAGCCGTGATGCTGAAGAGCTCAAAGCTCGATTGAATGGCGACGGTGGGGGAGTTGATCCCGCCTCCCTTGGCGACCCCTTAGCCATGGCAGGGGCCCGTTGGACGGATGAGCGTCGCGGTGAACTGGTGGCCCAGTTCGGCACGGCTTTCACCGATGCCCTCTTGCAGCAGCCTCAGGGCGTGTGGGCGGGGCCGGTCGCATCGGCCTATGGCCAGCATCTGGTGAAAGTTTCGGCGTTAAAACCCGGTGCACTTCCGGCGTTGGCTGAGGTGCGTGAGGCGGTGACGCGTCATTGGCAGCAAGCGCAACGCCAGCAGCTCAAAGAGGCCCACTACCAAGAGCTTTTGGGCCAATACAGCGTGCGCATGCCTAGGCCCTGATCATGCTGCGTCGCCTCGTTCTGCCGTTGTTGCTGGTGGTGGCCCTGATGCTGCCCCGATGGGCTAACGCCCATGACCTCTTCCCTGGATTCCTGGAGTTGAAGGCCACAGCAGCCAGCGACTATCAGGTGCTCTGGAAACTGCCCTTGTTCAAGGGGCAACGCCTACCGATTGCGCCGCGATTCCCGGATGACTGTGCCCTACAAGGGGGCCTCGACAGTCAGCGGGAGGCTCGGGCCCTCGTTGTGCGGACTCAGCTTCAGTGCAAGACGCCTTTGGAAGGTCGGGCCATCAGCATTGATGGACTGGCTGCGGCCGGCACAGAGGTGTTGCTGCGGGTGCAGCCCTGGCAGAGCAACACCCAACAAACGCTGTTGATTCAGCCCGAACAGCCCTCGGCAACAGTGCCCACGGCTGCTGAGGCCGCCGAGCAGCCTGGTGTGTGGTCCTATCTGCGTCTGGGCATCGAACACATCCTTTTGGGGGTGGATCACCTGCTGCTGCTGCTGGGGTTGGTGTTGATCGTCTGCGATGGCTGGATGCTCTTGAAGACGGTGTCTGCCTTCACCCTGGCCAACAGCATCACCCTGTCGGTGTCTGCCGTGGGAATCGTGGATGTGCCGGCTGGCCCCCTGAATGCCGCCATTGCCCTCTCGATTCTGTTTATGGGCACCGAGGTGGTGCGCTTTTTGCGTGGACGCACCAGCTTCACCCTTCGCCACCCCTGGGTTTTGGCCTGTGGCTTTGGCCTCCTGCATGGCTTTGGTTATGCCCGTGGGTTGGCCGAGCTGGGCTTGCCTCACCACGAGTTGTTGCTGGCGTTGTTGCTGTTCAACGTGGGCATCGAGATCGGTCAGGACATCTTTGTGCTGTTGGTGTTGGGTTTGCAGCGCAGCTTCCGTCAGTTGCAGATCCGCTGGCCGGTGTGGGTGCAGCGCATGCCGGCTTGGACCATCGGTTGTGCCGGTGCTTACTGGACGATTCAGACCACGCTCGCGATGGTCACCGGAGGTGCTTGAGATGGATCGGATGATGTCGCTCCAAGGTTTCTTGAGACGTCTCCTGAACGGTCGTCGGTGGTGGCCCGCTTGTGCTGGTCTTTTCACGTTGCTCTGGGTGCTGGTGCCTGGGGCCCAGGCCCATGTGGAGGCGGGTGGTGCAGGGAGCGTCATGGCCGGCTTCCTGCACCCAGTCACCGGCCTTGATCATGTGGTGGCGATGGTGGCGGTGGGCCTCTGGGGAGCCGTTCTCGGTGCTCCAGCGATCTGGCTTCTGCCGGTGGCCTTCCCGATGGTGATGGCCTTTGGTGCCTTGCTCGGTTTGCTGCAGTTGCCCCTCCCTGGTGTGGAGCTGGGCATTGCCCTGTCGGCTCTCGTGCTCGGTGTGTTGGTGATGCTGCAGCAACGTCTACCGATGGCCGTTGCCGCGATCGTGGTGGGTGTGTTTGCTCTGTTCCATGGCTATGCCCATGGTGTGGAGCTGCCCGATGGGGCCGATGCGCTCCTGTTCAGCCTCGCGTTTGTGGTGGCAACAGGGCTCCTACATCTGGTAGGCATCCTGCTCGGCGAGATTCGCCGCTGGGCCTGGGGGCCACGGGTCTTGCAGTGCACCGGTGCCGGCATTGCCGTGGTCGGTGTGTGGTCGTTGATCCAAGTGGGAGGGGCCTGATGCCAGTGCTTTTTGCCCATTTGATGGAGACAGGGTTTGGCGGGTTTTATGACGGCATCGCCCATCTACTGATCACCCCTGTGGATCTGATGCTGGTGATTGGTTTGAGTGTGTTGGCAGGCCAGCAGGGCCCTGCCGGCGGGCGGTTGTTGCTTGCCTTGCTGCCGATGAGTTGGTGGCTCGGGGGCATGGCGGGCCAATGGCTGCGGTTCGACACCTCACTCACTGCCCTCACCACCGCCCTGCTGATCGTGGTGGGCGTGTTGGTCGCACTGGCGCGGCGTCTGAAGGCGGCGGTGTTGGCTTTGCTGGTTGTGGTTGCTGGGTTGGTGTTTGGCTTGGCCAATGGCTTCACCTTGCCTGTGGCTGCAGGGATGTCGCTGGATTTGCTTGGTGTGGTCAGTGCCGTAGCGGTGTTGGTGTTGTTGATTAGCGGACAAGTCGTCGTGACCCAGCGCTCTTGGTTGCGGATTGCCCAGCAGGTGGCGGGCAGTTGGATTGCAGCGGCTGGGGTGCTGGCCCTGGGATTGATGCTGAAGGGCTGATCGGTCAGATCTGGTCATGGATCGTCGCCAGTTCAGTCAGACCTCATGGCCATCACTGCAGCAGCGTTGAGGCATCCGATCGCGTGTCTCCATGCGCCTCTCCCTGCGTTGGCAACTTGGCCTGTTGATTCCCTGTGCTGCTCTCGCGGCTGCATCGCTTCACGCCGGTAGCGGTCAGGCAGGTCTTCGGCATCACCGCCTGCCTGAGCCCTGGTCTCAGCTCACGCAGGCTCAGCAGCAGGCCTTGTTCAAGGTGCGTCGGGATTGGGAGTTGCGCAGCTATCCCCAGCGGTTGGCCCTGTTGAAGAATCGGCAGCTTTGTCTCAAGGATGCCGGCACGCTTGAGGCCTATCGCAGCTGTAGGCGTCAGTCGTCTCAAGCCCGCAAGGCATTGCGCCGGCAGGGACGCACGTTGATCAACGGGGAGCGCAAACGCCTGGGTTTGGCTCCGCTGCCGGAGCGGCGCTCCTGGCACCATCGCCCACAAAAAAGCCGCCCCTGACGGAGCGGCTTCTGGGTTGGGGAATGGCTGAGTGCGATCAGGCGGCGTCGAGGGCGGCCACGCCGGGCAGCACCTTGCCTTCCAGCAGCTCGAGGCTGGCGCCACCGCCGGTGGAGATGTGGGACATCTTGTCGGCCAGGCCAGCCTTCTCAACAGCTGCCACGGAGTCACCGCCGCCGATGATGGTGCAGCAGCCTTTGCCGCTCAGGTCGGCCAGGGTGGTGGCGATGGCGTTGGTGCCAGCAGCGAACTTGTCAAACTCGAACACGCCCATGGGGCCGTTCCAGATCACGGTTTGACAGTCGGCCAGGGCGTCCTGGAACACCTTGATCGAGTCCGGGCCGATGTCG
>JAAZVJ010000169.1 GCA_018623675.1 Synechococcus sp. HW_metabat.54
CTGAGTCAGGGCTGCGATCGCCTTCGTTTGCCGTGCTTCGCCTATGCGGAACGTGAGCAACGTTTGCTGGTTCCTGCGTTTGGTGCCTTAACGGGTGGCCATCACTGCGATCACAACTATCAGAGATGGCTTGTGGCCGAAAACGGCATCGTTCCTTGGATCGAGCCTGTCTCAAAACGACGTCGGGGAGGGATAGCGGTTTGACGCGCTCTGTCTCCCCCTCACCATCCGTCTCCACGCGACCTCGTCCATCAGTGCCATCGCCTGGACAACGCGCAACGCCAAAGCGAAGGATGCGTGTCAGACCAAGGAGGCGTCGCTTCTTGTTGCGCAAGCGGCTGTTGCTTCTTGGCCTGCCCCTGGTCACCTTTGCTGGGTTGGTGGCGTTGGCACCAAATTCGCCTGCACCTCAACAATCAAGGCCGACGGCCAGTTTTGACAACCTTGGTGCTGCTGGAGGCACCTTCCGTTACCGCCCGGATGACGAGGTTTATGCCTTCGATATCGACCCACGAAAGGTGAGGTTCGGCATCCTCGAGGGTTGGGATCGCGAACAAGACGCTTATCAAGACACCGCAGCCTTGGCCTATGTCACTGGCCCGATGTACGAGCGGCACATTGAGACGAGTGGCAAGGAAGTGACAGTTCCTCTCGGTGATCTCAAGTTTGGGCCGCGGATCTGGAAAGGGCGCAACCGAACGGCCGCCCGTCAACGGGCGTACATCGGCATCAAACACGACGGGAGCGTTGATTTCGGCTACGGAGAACTCACCGATGCCCGGGCCAAGACCTACGACACCTTCATCGGCGGACTCCACAGCATTTTCAACGATCTCAAGGAGCCACCCGCTTCTTACACCGGCGCCTACAGCATCAGCATGGGCCAGCGCATTCGCTACTACCTCCCACGCATCCGCATGGTGTTTGGTCTCCGTCAAGACGGACGACTGGAGATGCTGATGAGCAAGGAGGGGCTAACCCTTGAACAAACCCGTGAGTTAGCGCGGCGCAGAGGTTTCGTGAGTGCCTATCTGCCCGATCACGCCTCCAAAAGCAGGCTGATCATTCCTCAGGTGAAAGGTTTCACAGAAGAGGACGCCAACTGGATTAGCGGAGGGGCGACAAGTTTTGTGCATGTGCCCTACCTCTTACGCCTTAGCGAGAGACGTTCGGCCCTTCAGGGGAGCCTGATGGGCAACTTGGCCTTAAAACTGCGCCTCGATCAACAGTGCGCAAACCCGGTCGACTGCAGCCAATGGTTCGTTGGGCAACTGCTGGATCGCTCACTCGCAGGCCTGAACAGGGTGATGGAAAAGGGCGTGGAGCCCCTAGCGCGCTTGATCTGGCCTCCAAGACCATCACAGCCGGATTCCAAAGCAGGGGGCCCACTGGAGCAGAACAGAACCACGGGATCCAAGCGCTCGCCGTTGCCTGAACCTCCGATCACTGCCGACCCCTTGGTGTTGCGTGAACGGCAGCTGCTGCTTCCACCTGCAGACTCCTCGACCCTGGACGATGCCACAGATTCTTCGGCAGAACTGCTCAAACGACCGTCGCTACCACCGGATCTGCCACCACCAATTCTGATGCCATATCCCACGGCGCCGCCAAGCGTTGAGCCAGAGCAACAGAGCTTCTACGACGCTCCTCCACCGCCCGTGTTACCACCACCAGCTCCCTAAATCCTTATGGGCGGAAGATTCCACTGCATTCGGATGTCGTGGTCTTCGAAAAACAACGGCCCTCTGGAGACCAGTAGCCCAAGCCAGGTAGTGACAAGCCGCGATTGCGTGCCTCTGCCTCCACAGCCTTGGCACCACGCGCTGTGATCAACACCAAGCCATCCGTTTCGATCTTTTCAACCAGATCAAGAAATGACGGTTCTGGCATCTCGCCGCCGGATGCAACCGACTCCTGGCTGTTTTCAGCAGCATGCAAACGATTGGATGGGAGGGGTATAACCAGCATCCAAATCAATCCTGCAACCCACAGGCATTGCATCACTGTCAGAGGGTCCCTGCGACCAGGACATCTCTTCTGGAGCACCATGGGAAGCAAGCCAGTACCCCATTCTGAGATTGAACATCCATTGGCGCATCTGGGCCGATCGGCTCACATTGATCCGAGCGGTGGCCGGCCTGCCCTTGGTGCTGGCATTGATTGCCAACCATCAGGCCATGGCTTGGATGCTGCTGCTGCTTGGCGGCATCACTGATGCGCTTGACGGCTGGATGGCACGACGCGCAGGAGGTGGGAGCAGTTGGGGGGCACGGCTCGATCCCCTCGCCGACAAATTGCTCCTGGTCGCGCCCCTTCTCTGGTTGGCAGCGAATGGAAGCTTGCCCCTTTGGGCTGTGTGGCTGCTGCTGGCGCGGGAATTGCTCATCTCTGGTTGGCGACGGGATGCCACTGACGGTGCTCCTGCCTCTCCATGGGGAAAGGCCAAAACGATCCTGCAATTCGTGAGCCTGTTAATGCTCCTTTGGCCAGACCATTGGGGAGCCAGTCAAGTTGTTGCCCAGTTGCAGCAACTGGGCTGGTGGTTGTTCTGGCCTTCCCTGGTGCTGGCGCTGCAATCAGCGTTCGGCTACCTCAAGCCGCGCCGATGAGGGCTGCATCGCCGCTGACATCCGGATCGACCTTCGGACGTTGGCTGTAATCCAAGTCGTAGTTGTGCTGGAACGCCGAAATCGCGTCATAGCGGGGTGTCCAAGCGAGCTCACGCTCGGCGCGACTCACATCGGTGAGGAAATGACTGAGGCGTAAGGGGAACGCCTTGCGTGCCTTTGGATCCAGACCGCTGGGATCGAAGTGACGGATATCCACGGATTCAGGATCCTTCCCACAGGCCAGCGCAGCAGCACGCACCACTCCAGCGAAGGTGATGCCCTTGCGAGAAGAGCAGTTGTAGATCCGATTGGTCGCTGCATCAACGCCAAGGGAGCGCACCATGGCATCCGCAAGATCGTCAACATGACCCAGCTGGGTGATGGTGGTGCCGTCTCCAGGCATCGGCACAGGGAGATCGTTGCAAACACGATCAAAAAACCAGCGCTCAACAGGGTTGTAATTGCCGGGTCCAACGATGTAGGTCGGCCTGAAGCTGGTAAAGGGAATTCCCTGCTTCAACAGCCAGGATTCAGTTTCCGCTTTACCGGCATGGCGGCTTGCTGGGTCCACCGCAGCGTCTTCGTCGAGAGGCCATTGCTCCGACCCTGCGTAAACGCCGGCTGAACTCACATAAAGGAAACGATGGCTGGGGGCGCCGGTGACCTCAATCACGGCCTGACTATCCGCCAGGGTGCGTCCCGAACTATCGACAATCACGTCGAAGCTTTGGCCACTTAACTGGGCCAGGTCAGAGGACTTGCCTCGATCGCCGGTGAGGTGCTCCACACCCTCGGGAGCGGGCTGGCGCCCTCGCGTGAACAATGTGAGTGCATGACCCTGCTCCCGCAGCGTGGCCACAAGAGGTTTCCCCACAAAGCGGGTCCCCCCCATCACAAGGATCTTCATCAGGGAAGTGGAACTGGCGCCATTGAAGC
>JAAZVJ010000170.1 GCA_018623675.1 Synechococcus sp. HW_metabat.54
CCCAGAGATTGCTGACTGTGGGCGCCGGCACCATTGGCCACCACCAGAGGCAGAAAGCCCGCCAGAGCAGCGATGGCGGTCATCAGGATCGGTCGCAGCCGGGATTCGGCGGATTGCACTGCCGCGTCTGCGATACTCATCCCCTGCTCCAGCTTCTGCTCCGCCACCTCCACGATTAGGATGCCGTTCTTGGCGGCAAGACCGATCAGGGTCACCAGGCCCACCTGGGCGTAGATGTTCAGATCGATTGATCGTATGGCCAGGAAGGCCAGAGCACCGAGCATGGCAAGGGGCACCGTGGCCAGGATGATCACTGGTGTGATGTAGCTCTCGTATTGCGCCGAGAGCACCAGATAAACGATCAGCACCCCGAGGCCGAACACAAGAACGCTGGCGTTGCCAGCCGACAGCTGCAGTTCAGCTAAACCGGTGAAGGCGGAGCCGATGTTGGTGAAGTCGGCGGCATTGAACAAGGCTTGAATCTTGGCGAGGGCCTGACCACTGCTCTTGCCGATCGCTTCTGCGCCCTGGATCAGGACTGTGCGGTTGAGGTTGTAATGGCTGATCACTGGAGGAGCGCTGCTCAGCTCGGCGTTGGCGAACTGCGACACCTGCACCAGTCCGCCATCTCGATCGCGCACGTAGTAACTCAGCACGTCGTCGATGCTCTGGCGTTGGTCTGGTGTGCCCTGCACATAGATATTTCGCACCTGACCGCTCTCGTAGGTGAGCCCGGAGTAGTTGCCCCCAGTCAGAGCGGCGATGCTGTCCATCGCCTCCTGATAATCGACGTTCAGCGCCCCCATCACTTCGCGGTTGATCGACAGGCCCACCGCAGGGGAGCTGGGGTTGAACTGGGTGTAAAGCGTTGAGAAGTTGCCGCTGGCGTTGCCCTCCTTGATCAGTTGATCTGCCAGATCTGACAGTTCATTGAGGCTGTATTGGCCGTTACTGAGGTCGTTGAACTGGAAATAGAAGCCGCCCTGGGGAGAGAAGCCGGGCACCGCTGGCGGGCCTGATGCCTTCGCTAGGCCTTCGCTCAGCTGGATTAGCTGGCTATTGAGCCGCTTGATGATTGCGTCGGAGCTGTGGCTGGCTCCCTTGCGATCCTCAAGAGGCTTGAGCCCAAAGAAAAAGATGCCTTGGTCGGGGCTGGAGCCGTTGAAGCCGGAGCCGTTGATGATCGAGGCGTTGGCGACATCCTCCTCTTCGCTGAGTACCTTGGCGATCTGCATGCCGAGCTGTTTGGTTTCCACCAGCGAAGCGCCGTTTTGCAACTGGAAGATTCCCAGGCCGTAGCCCTGGTCTTCATCGGGAATGAAGGCGCTTGGCAAGGCGGTAAAGGCGAATCCAGTGAGCACAATGCCCAAGGCCAATCCGCCGAGAATGATTTGGCGCAGGGCGATCACCCGGGTGAGCAGGGTGGCGTAGGCCCTTTGCAGGCGGTCAAAGCCGGCGTTGAAGGCGGCAAAGATCTTGGGCAGGTTGGCCCCGGCCAGGGCGCCGATACCCACGCCGGCCAGGTAGGTCCAGCTGCCGAAGGCCGCTGCGCTGAAGCGCCCGAAGGCGAGCCCCACGATCACGCCCACCACGATCCAGGTGCGTCCCCGCGGTTCGGCCGGTTTTTCCCTGGGCAGGATCAAGCCCGAGAGCATCGGCGAGAAGCTGAGGGCGTTGAAGGCCGAGATGGCGATGGAGAAGGCAATCGTGAGGGCGAACTGCTTGTAGATGATGCCGATGCCGCCGGGGTAGAAGGCCACCGGAACAAACACCGCCATCAGCACCAGTGCCGTGGCCAATAAGGCACCGAACAGCTCCCCCATGCAGGCCAGAGCTGCTTCACGGGGTTTCATCCCCTGCTCGATGTTGGTGGATACCGCCTCGATCACAACGATGGCGTCATCCACCACCAGGCCCGTGGCCAGAACCAACCCCAGCAGCGTCAGTTGGTTGATCGAGAAGCCGAACACCTTGAGAAAGGCGAAGGTGCCGATCAGGGAGATCGGGATGGCCAGGCTTGGAACCACTGTGGCGCGCCAGTTCTGAAGGAATAGAAACAGAATCACCAGCACGAGCACGATTGCCAGGCCCAGGGCGTCTATCACCCCATCAACCGACGCCTCGATGAACTGTCCGATGTCATAGATCTGATTCACCGTCACCCCGGGGGGCACGAGGGAGCGGAACTGATCGAGTTGCGCCACCACTGCATTGGATACGTCCAGAGCGTTGCTGGCGGGCGTCTGGTAAACCGCCAGGGTCAGTGCCTCATGGCCGTTCTTGTCAATGCCCTGCACCGCGAAGCTGTTGGTGCCATAGCGGACTTCGCCGACGTCCTTCAGCTTGAGCAGGTTGCCGGAGGGGGATCGGTTGACGATCAGGTTGTTGAAGTCCTCCAGTGAGGTGAGGTTGCCGTTGTTCTCCACCACGATCGGGTAGGTGTAGGCCTGATCGCCGGCTGCCGGCGGCCCTCCCACCAGGCCTCCCACCGCCACGCTGTTCTGGGATTGCACCGCGTTGAGAACGTCTTCAGCGGTGAGCTTGTTGGCGGCGAGTTTGTCGGGGTCGACAAACAGCCAGAAGGCGGGGTTGGCCCCACCAAACACGCTCACCGTGGCCACGCCTTCAACACGTGACAGGGGGTAATAGAGCTGCTCGTAGACAAGGCCGTTGAGGTAAGCCGCGTCGTACTGGCCCGCCGATGAGCTGATTTCATAGGCGAGCAGGATTGAAGGGTTGCTTTGCTTCACTGAGACCCCGCTGTGCGAGACCTGATCGGGCAGCTGCGGCATGGCCAGGGAGACGCGGTTCTGCACGTTCACCTGGTCGATGTCGATATCGGTGGTCTGATCGAAGTACACGTTGATCGAGCTTGAGCCCGTCATGTCGCTCGTCGACGCGATGTAAGCGACACCGGGCACCCCGTTGATCTGCTGCTCGATTGGGTTGGTCACCGCCTGCTCGGTGACCTTGGCATTGGCACCGCCGTACACCGCGCTGACCTGGATCAGTGGATTGGCGATGTTGGGCAGGCTGGCGATCGGCAGGGTGGGGATTGCAATGACCCCAATCAGCACGATCAGGATGCTGCAAACCGTTGTGAGTACCGGCTTCTTGATGAAGTTGTCGGAGAAAGACATCGCTTCAGTTCGCTCCGGTTTTCACATGCACCGGCATTCCGCTGCGCAGGCGGCTGGTGTTACTGACGGCGACCTGATCACTGGCGTTTAGACCGGCCTTCACGGGGTAAGCGTTGTTGTGTAGGTCGCCGAGCTGAACCTTGGTCTGCACCACGATCGTGGTGTCTCCTGGCAGCTGCTCGAGCTTGTTGATCGCTTGCTGCGAGGCATTGGGGGAGGCCTTGATCTTCGGCAGCGCCCTGTTCAGGGGAACAACCCTGTAAACAAAGGGTTGCTGGGCCTGCATCATCACGGCCTGCACAGGCACCGCCAGGCTGGATTGGCTACCGGTGATGATTTTGGAGGCAACAAACTGACCGGTTTTGAGCTTGCCGGTGAGGTTGGGGAA
>JAAZVJ010000171.1 GCA_018623675.1 Synechococcus sp. HW_metabat.54
CAGATCGATCCGGGTGACCCAGTGGGAGTACTCAGGATCCCGTCCTTCGGTGATGGCCACCAATTTCGTCCGTAGGGCTTCCATCACTGGTCGTTGATCGGACAGAGCTGTGGCTTCCAACTGTCGGATCGGGGTGATTTTGGCTGCCGTTCCCGTCAGGAACACTTCATCGGCAATGAAGAGCTCGGTTTTATCAACCGGGCGTTCCACCACATCGATTCCCATGGCCTTTGCCAGCTCGATCACGCTGGCGCGGGTGATGCCTTCGAGGATGTCTTGGTCAACACCGGGTGTGATCAGCTGACCATCGCGAACGATGAACAGATTCATGCCGCTGGCTTCGGACACCTTGCCCCGGGTGTTCATCAGCAAGGCCTCATCAAATCCACTCTTGACAGCCTCTGTTTTGGCCAGCGAGCTGGTGATGTAGGCGCCACTGATCTTGCCCCGCAAGGGCAGGGAGCGGTCTTCTTGACGGGTCCAGCTACTGATCCGGCAGCTGACGCCTTCTGGTGAGAGGTAATCGCCGAGTTCCAGTCCGTAAATCAGGAAGTCGGTTTCGATGTTGTGGAGCCGCGGTGCGATGCCGAGGTCACTGGTGTAGATGAATGGGCGGAGATAAATCGGCGTGCTGGGCTTGTTGGCCTGGAGCATGGCTGTGAGCGCTTCCATCACCGTGGATTCGCTCAGGTCTGTCATCAGCAGCTTGGCGCTTTGGCTGAGGCGTCGCGCATGGCGATCAGCGCGGAAGAGCAGCATCCCGCCCGGATTCACAGGGTCTGGGATGGCACGCATCCCTCCAAAGGCGCCAGTGCCGTAATGAAGGGCGTGGGTCGCCACGGAGACTTTGGCCTCCTCAAAGGGCACACAGCGGCCTTCAAACCAGGCGAAGGGCAGGAACTGATGCATGGCTGACGCGGCCGATGGCCAAATCTTCTCACCCACGCGAACTGGCTCGCCTCCGACAATGAACCGATGCACAGACTCAGCAGCCTTCCGGGCGGTGATTTCACGGATGAAATCACCCTTGTGGAACAGCCACCGGCTCCGGTGTTGCTGCTTTCGAGTGCTGTCACTGACATCACCACGCTGGCCAATTGTCTTGACGGTGGCTCAAGCCCCTTGGGATGGCCGATCAGGGCACTTCCCCTGAGCTGTTTGAGCCATCCTGCGCAGATTGACCACTACCTGGCCGAGACGGCCTCGCAGGCACGGTTGATTGTTGTGCGCTTGTTGGGTGGGCGCGGGCACTGGTCGTACGGCTTGGAGCAATTACAGCTGTGGCAGAAACAACAACCCGGCCGAACCTTGCTGGTGCTGGCGGGCACCGGCGACCAAAACGATGCGCTCCATCCCCTCAGCTCCGTTTCGGCCCCTCTTTGCGACCTGCTGGCCCAGCTGTTTCGAGAAGGGGGTGTGGCCAACCTTCGCACCGTGTTGACATGCCTGAACAGCCTTCTTGAGGGGAACGAGCCCGAGCTTTCAAGCCTGATCAGTCAACCCATGCAAGACCCAGCCCCCTGGGACTGGAGGGATGAATCGGGTGTCCGGGTTGGTGTCGTGCTGTACCGGGCACAGATCCAATCCGGAGATCAGGCTCTGGCAGAGGCCCTGCTGGAGGCTCTGCGCCGGGAAGGTCTGGCGCCGCGAGCGCTCTGGGTGAGCAGTTTGCGAGATCCGGCAGTTCAAAGCGGAGTGCTGTCGCTGTTTCAACAACAGAACGTTGATCTGGTGATCACAGCGACGTCTTTTGCCTCGGTGCAGTTTGAGGAAGCTGGTTTTGGTGCACCTCTCTGGGATCACCTCGACCGACCGGTCTTGCAGCTGCTCACCAGCAGCCAGCCCCAATCCCGTTGGCACATGGCCAGCCGCGGATTGGATCCACTTGATTTATCTCTTCAGGTGGTTTTGCCGGAGTTGGACGGCCGCATCACGACCCGCATTGGTGGTTTCCGTGAAGTGGACGTGGCCCATTCCGCTCTGGCGACGGCTGTTTCCAAGCTGGTGCCGGATCGCGACGGTTTGGCTTGGATCGCAGCCCACGCCAGCGGCTGGATCAAGCTCCAAAACACCCACCCCTCAGACCGCAGAGTGGGAATCGTGGTGGCGAACTACCCGGTTCGCAACGGACGCTTGGCCAATGGGGTTGGCCTCGATACCCCGGCCAGCCTGCTCAATGTGCTGCGCTGGATGGAGTCTGATGGATACGGGCTCGGCGACGCTGATCTGCCCGCCAGCTCCCAAGCCTTGATGGCTCGCTTGTTGGCGGGTCGCACCAATGATCCGGAAAGTCTCCACCTGGCTCCGTTGGCCCACCTCCCTCTGCAGGTGTATCAACAGTGGTGGTCCCAGCTCCCAGAGATCGCGCGAGACACGATTGAGGCCCGTTGGGGTCCTCCGGAATCGGCCATTGACCTCGAGCCTGAAGGCTTTGCGATTCATGGCTTGCGTTTTGGCCATGTGTGTGTGCTGGTGCAACCCAGCCGCGGATATGACCCTGAACAGTTGAGTGACCTTCACTCTCCTGACCTTCCGCCACCGCATCGCTACCTAGCCCAATACCTGTGGATGCGTGAAATCCATGGCACGCAATTGATGGTGCACCTGGGGAAACACGGCAGTGCCGAATGGCTACCGGGCAAAAGTGTTGGCTTGAGCCGTGCGTGTGGGCCTGAGTTGGCGCTTGGACCGATACCCCATGTCTATCCCTTCATCGTGAACGATCCGGGTGAGGGCTCCCAGGCCAAGCGGCGCGGCCATGCGGTGATTCTTGATCACCTCACCCCCCCCTTGGGTCGTGCAGGCAGTCATGGCTCACTTGAGCAACTCGAAGGCTTGTTGGATGAATACGTGGAAGCCAATCAACTGGGTGCGGCCAGAGCAACTGAGCTGAATCGTCAATTGCTGGAACTCCTATCCCGCCTGAACTGGCCTGGTCTTCCGTCGGTTCCCAATGGTGAGGCGGTTGAACAATCTCTCTTTGCATCGCCGGAGTGGACCAAGTGTCTGGACCAGGTGGAGACCTACCTCTGTGAACTCAAAGAGGCCCAGATCCGCACCGGGCTTCATCGCCTGGGTGAGCTTCCCAACGCCGACGCCACGGTTGAGCTGTTGCTAGCGATTAGCCGAGCTCCATCGGCCGACTTCCCCGGCCTCACACAACATCTTGCGCAACGGATCGGTCTCGAGCTTGACCCTTGGTGCGATGAGGATGGAAGTCCTCTCTCCGACTCGGACCGGGAACTACTTAAGCCGTGGATCTCGGGTTCACGACGGCGTGCTGCAGATGCTGTCGCTTGGCTGGACGGGCAAGCCACCCTTGCTTTGCGCAGGTTGCTGGGTATGGACTCAGAACCCACCCAGGAAGCGCTACATCCAGTCGTCACCTCCTTGCTCGGCGACAGCAACGATTCTGTTGTGAAGCGTTTGCGCGACAGCTTGATCCCTCGGCTGCTCGATTGTGCGGATCAAGAACGCAAAGCCTTCTTACGGGCGCTTCAAGGACGACGCCTCGCCAG
>JAAZVJ010000172.1 GCA_018623675.1 Synechococcus sp. HW_metabat.54
ATCGAGGTCGGGTCGCGTTTTCCAGATTTGCAGCATGAACTGCGGTTCGAGATAGCTTCGGATCTCAGCCAGTTCGATTTCAGGATTGCCTTGGCCAGCGACTGGATTGAAGATCAAGTAGCCGCGTCTGCTTCGCTTCACCCCTTGGAGGAGGGCGGACGCAGTAGCTGGGTTGAGGGCAATGGGAAGGTCTCGGAGCAGGGCCGCACGAACCAGTGGTTCGGCTAAAACATCTCGGCTCTGACGTTCTGGCGGAGCAGGGAAATGCACGAGTCCACTGATTTCGCCTTCGAGAATCCGTGCTGCCATCGCGATATCACCGCCGTCGCGAATGGCGCGGCATGGCTGGATGGAGAGTTCCTGCAACTCATGCCGCTGCTTCAGCTCCTCAATCACGTCTTCAGCAATCTGGAGGGAAAACCCAGAAAGCAGCTGCGTGTTGTTGGTGATCCAGGTGCCCAGGGCGGGGCAGACCTCTGGATCAGCGTTCAAGACAAGAGTTGAGGGCATGGTGAAGTCTTCAGCTGTTGTCGGGTGTCGCTGTCAACAAGAGCCTCTGCGACCGAGCTTGGTGCGGCAGAGAGATCAATGACCACCTGTTGTTTCCAGACTTAGCGACAGCCGCGAGGCGAATTCAACGCAACAGCTCTTTTGTGCACGGATCGGTTCATTTGCCCCTCTTGTTTTAAGCGGCTAGTTGGCTCGACGTTTTTCAGCTCCAAGAGACTCCAACGAACTTCGGGGGGCATGCGTGGCAAGGGTGCTCACTGCTCTTCACGGCAGGAATTCACCCGCGAGCGAATCGTCTGAATCTGTTGTTTCCAACAATCGTTGCTACCAAGCAGGGCATCAAGCGTTGAGTGGGTGCCCTTGAAAGCGACGTCGTTGGCTTTTGGATTGTTCGCGATCACGGCTTTCGTGCCTCAGGTCTCGGAGCCCCCTTCAGGTGAGCATTCAACCGTTGGTGATGCGTTCATTCAGCGTCAGCGCGAGGCGCTTGCACGTTCCACGGCCAGGCAGGGATTTGGTCCGCAATCCCCCCGTGATCTCAACCAGGTCAATGGCCTCAACCAACGGGTGTTTATGGCGGCACCGCCTCGCACCGAACTGAATCTGTGCAACATCCATTTCCATGCCAGTGCAGAGCACAAAGGTGGCGACTTCACCACATTCGCGGGGCCTGGCGATGGGAAGGGAGCGGGCACTGGGTACCGCTACAACGGGTCCCTCACGAGAGACGAACTGAGTCCCGTTCCTGCCCCTGTTGGTCGAGGCAACTATGGAGACCTCAAGCCTGGCGACACCATCGAGGTTCATTACGTGCACAGTTCGGCCAAGGTCAGGCCTGGCCCTGGCCTTGGCTCCTGTGTTTCTCCCTCGATCAACAATCCGCAGCTACGGGTGGAAACAATGGTTGCGGTGCTTGTCAATGACTCAACTGCCGCTGATTTTCAAGGCCTTGCCGAGATCAGGCGGCTTAACGGCTTCTATCAGGCCGTAGGTCTTCCTGATGGTCTGGGTGAACCTGTGACCTACGCCGGTTCGACGACTGGTCCGAGTTACAACGAACAAGGATCCCCATTTCAGGTGACCTG
Organism: Synechococcus sp. HW_metabat.54; assembly: GCA_018623675.1. Lineage (GTDB taxonomy): Bacteria > Cyanobacteriota > Cyanobacteriia > PCC-6307 > Cyanobiaceae > Synechococcus_C. The sequence goes on from JAAZVJ010000172.1 coordinate 1,596, forward strand.
GAATGTTCGCCCAAAGGTTCTCAAAGTAGACATCATGTCGCTCGATCGTTGGCTGAAGGACAACCCTTTTCAGGAAACTGCAGCCCATGGTGTGCGCAATCTTGTTCAGAATCAGACGTTGCTTTCACCGATTCGATAGCCCCTGAACTCTATCTTCTTGCCGACTGGCTTAAGTGGAATTTGTGTTCTGCACACCCGACGATCTGTTCTGGCCTCAATAGCTTTTTGAGATCAGGTTGGCTTATCGATGGCTGTCCTCTGGCAGGTGTTCGTTCAGTTCTTCTTGTTGGGACTGACCTCCTTCGGAGGCCCTGTGGCGCACCTCGGTTACTTCCACGAGCGTTTTGTGCAGCGGGAGCGTTGGATCACTGCTGAGGCCTACGCCGATCTGGTGGGTCTCTGTCAGCTGTTGCCCGGCCCTTCGAGTTCCCAGGTGGGCATGGGGCTGGGGCTGATTCGGGCCGGCTGGCTTGGAGGCCTCGCTGCCTGGGCAGGGTTCACCTTGCCTTCGGCTGTGTTGATGGTGCTGGCGGCGTCGCTGCTTTCAGCCCACCCCCGTTGGATCGACGGCGGTTGGGTGCATGGCTTGATGGTGGCGGCTGTGGCCGTGGTGGCCCAGGCCGTTCTGGGCTTGCAGCGCAAGCTCGCTCCTGATCGGCAGCGGGCCAGCTTGATGGTGGCTGCAGCTGTGCTGGTGCTGTTGGTGCCTCGTGTCTGGGCCCAGCTGTTGGCGCTGGTGCTCGGTGGTCTTGTTGGTTTGTTTGCTCTCACGTCACCTGAGTTGGAGCCATTGGCAACAGAACGTCTCGTTGTCCCTTTGCGGCGATCGGTGTCCTTGGGGTTGCTTGGCGTTGCTGTGCTGCTGCTTGTGGCCTTGCCTTGGCTGTCTGCTGACACCAGCCCACTGTTGGTGCGGCAGCTCAGTGCTTTCCTGCGCACGGGTGCCCTGGTCTTTGGCGGCGGACATGTGGTGCTCCCCTTGCTGGAGCAAGCGCTGGTGCCCAGCGGCTGGATCGACCTTCAGCAGTTTCTGGCAGGGTATGGCGCAGCCCAGGCGGTACCCGGACCAATGTTCAGTTTCGCGGCTTTTCTTGGCTTTGATCTGCAGCCCGGGCTTCAAGGTATTGCCGGTTCTGCGATGGCACTGATTGCTCTCTTTTTTCCCTCGTTCTTGTTGGTTGGCGGGCTCTTGCCCTTCTGGAGCGACCTGGGTCGCTTAGCCCCGATGCGTCGAGCCCTGTTGGGCATCAATGCAGCGGTGGTGGGCATCCTGCTGGCGGCGTTGTTTCAACCCATTTGGCAAACGGGAATCCGCAGCGGCGCTGAGTTCAGCCTGGCGTTGGTGGCGTTTCTGTTGTTGGTGAGCTGGCGCCAACCGGCTTGGCGAGTGGTGCTGCTCTGCGCCGCGGTGGGTGGTTTGACCCTGGCCTGATCCATTCCTCTGCAGAATCACTGCATCGATGGTGAGTGTGGTGGCTGGAGCTGGTGTGAATCCTGCTGATCAGCGCTGGGGTTTCTGGCCGCTGCTGCCACTTAGCGCTTAGTCATAGGAGCAGGTCTGAGGGGCTAGTTCCTGAGATGTCCCTCATTTTTTGTGCAATTGGACTGAATGATGTGCAACTGAGCCTTCTATCCACTGAGGTGATCTCAACCCTGCGGATAACCAAGGATCGTTTCAGATGACTGACGACCGGTGGCATTGGATTGGCGAGCTTCCCACTTCATGGTCCTGGACCATGCACTTGGATGGCCACGCCGTTCCAACAATCGGTCTCTCTGCCTCAGAAGGCAATGAGCAGGACAGCTGATTGCCTGATGCCCCACCGCTTCCGAGAGTGTGTGCATCGAGATCGGAGGAGCCCATGACGGCCGACACTCCACCTGAGCAAATCGCAG
>JAAZVJ010000173.1 GCA_018623675.1 Synechococcus sp. HW_metabat.54
GCGGTGCGCCACTTCAACATGGGCGCGATGGAGAACAAGAGCCTCAACATCTTCAACTCCAAGCTTGTGTTGGCGGATGCCGAAACAGCGACAGACGCCGAACTCGAGAGGATTGAGAGCGTTGTCGCCCATGAGTACTTCCACAACTGGTCCGGTAACCGAATCACGTGTCGTGATTGGTTCCAGCTGTCGCTCAAGGAGGGGCTGACCGTCTTTCGTGATCAGTGCTTTACCGCTGATTTGCATTCACCGGCTCTCAAACGCATCGACGATGCCGCGATGTTGCGCAACACCCAATTCCGGGAAGATGCAGGCCCAACAGCCCATCCGGTCAAGCCTGACTCGTACCAGGCCATCGATAATTTCTACACAACAACCATCTATGAAAAAGGCGCTGAGGTGATCCGCATGCTGCGCACCCTGCTGGGGGAGCAGCGCTTCATGGAGGGGATGCGTCTTTACTTCCGCCGCCACGACGGTGAAGCAGCGACAACGAATGATTTTGTCGCCGCCATTCTTGAGGGGGCGGAGGCGTCGGGTCAGCCTCTTGGTTTTGATCCCCTCCAATTTGAGCGTTGGTATTCGCAGGCAGGCACGCCTGAAGTGCAAGTGGACCGTCAGTGGGATGCACAGTCAGGTTGTTTGACGTTGCGATTCCGACAACACACGCCTCCTACCCCAGGCCAGCCACAGAAAAAGCCGCTCGTGATTCCCGTGCTCTGGGCGCTTGTTGACGCGGATGGAACAACTGGTGAGGAAAGGCTCTTGGTTCTTGATCAAGCCGAGCAAACCCTTGTGGTTGAAGGCCTTCAGCCTGCTGCCCAACCTCCTGCTCTCTCGCTGTTTCGTCAGTTTTCTGCGCCGGTGCGTTTCTCAGCACCCCAAACACCAGAGGAACTCTTTCATCTCTTCGCCTTTGATAACGATGCATTTGCCCGCTGGGATGCGGGCCAGCAGCTTTGGCGTCAGATGCTGTTGGCACGCGCCGCGGGGGAAGCCGATGCAGAGCTCGAAGACCAGATGCAGCTTGCTTTAGGGCAGTTGTTGGCTGAAGACGGCGAGCAGGATGCCGCGATTCTTGCCACCTTGTTGAGTTTTCCAGGAAGCGCTGAGCTGGAGGCACTGCAGCGGGAAGCCGATCCTCTTGGTCTCTTCCAGGCAGCTTGTGGTTTGCGGGCGCATTTTGGGCGTCGTCTTGCCGGTGCTCTTCAGGCCCGTCTCCAACAACTTCAACCGCAGTTGTCTCAGGTCTGGCCCGCTGGCCAGGGTTCAAGGCAACTCACCGGTTTGATTTGGAGTTGGCTTGCGGCTGCTGAGGATGAGCAGGTGCGGGATCAGGCGCTCGCTGCAGTCATGGGGCCATCGATGACGATGGCGCGGGCCGCGCTGAGAGCCCTCCAGCCCCATGACTGCCCGCAACGACAAAGCGCGTTGCAGCGCTTTCATGATCGTTGGCAGGAACGGCCCGTCATCTTTGATTCCTGGTTTGCCCTCGAGGCGTCAACTCCACGGCCGAATGGGTTGGAGTGCATCCAAGCGCTGTTGAAACATCCCCGTTTTGATCCCATGGCGCCGAACGCCGTGAGGGCGGTGATTGGAGGTCTGGCTGGGAACCCGGTCGTCTTTCATGCCGAGGACGGCAGTGGTTACCGCTTTATGGCTGAGCAAATCGCTGCCGTTGATCAGCGCAATGCGATCACAGCGTCTCGTCTTGCCAAAGTGTTTAGCCGCTGGCGCTTCTACAGCCGAACCCGGCAACAGCAGGTCAAACAAGCACTCGATTGGCTTGCGGCAGCAGAATTGTCGACCAATACAAGAGAAGTGGTGACCATGATGCTGGCCTGAGTTTTCCCCAGGCACGCCTCGATGCACCCCTGAACCCATTTTTTCCACAAAAAAGCCGGTCAGGAGACCGGCCGGGTGATGGGGATTTCCACAGTTTATCGCGTCTGCTGCTGGCCGTGGGTCGATTTGTCATCAATCCGTGGTCATGCGGCCATGTTTTCCACAGCGGGCCCCCAAGGTCTGCTCGGGCCCGTCTCCCGTCTCGGTGGCCTGATTGGTGGTACTTCGTTTTGGGTTTTGTGAATTCAATGCGTCTGGCTCAGTGCAAAGCACTTGCTCCTGCAATGCATTACTTGCATAAATAAACCTCTACTGTGTATATTTTAGTAATTGAAAATTAATGGCGAATGCTCACCGGTTCTGAACTCTTGGCCAAAGTCAAAGATCTTGGAGATGTTTCCAAGACCGATTTAGCCACAGCTTGCGGATATGTCTCCGAGAAGAAAGACGGTGGCCAGCGCGTGAATTTCACCGCGTTTTATGAGGCGCTTCTCAACGCCAAGGGCATCGATCTTGGTACTGGCACCAAGGGCATTGGCAAAGGTGGCCGCAAGCTTTCTTACGTGGCCACAGTTCAAGGCAACGGTAACCTGCTGATCGGTAAGGCTTACACCGCCATGCTCAATCTCGAGCCGGGCGATGAGTTTGAGATCAAGCTTGGCAAGAAAGCCATTCGCTTGATTCCTACTGGTGCCGCCGCTGCCCACAGCGACAGTGCAGCGATGGACGACGGAGACGAGTGATTCGCCTCAGTCGCTGACTTTCTGAAGCCCCGCCTTTAGCGGGGCTTTTGTTTGCCGATGCGTTGGCGAAAAGCTTCTTGGCGAGCTGCCGATCCTTCCGCTCCTGAGTGCACTCCCCATAATCCTTCCCAATAAAAGAAAATCACGCCGTAGCCACGCTCGCGGCTGAGGCGAATTTTTTCCTCAAGAACAGGAATCGGAGTGGTGCGTTTGCCAAAGCCAGCAAGAACTCCAATGTGCACTGGCACGCCCCACTGTTTGGCTTTGCGCAGGGCCGGTTGATCAAGATCCTTGGCGAATCCAGGGAGTGAGTAGGCGTAGTTCTGAACGACGAGGTTTTCGATCAATTCGCCGACGGCCCAGAGTTCCCAGTCTTGAAGCCAGTGGTTGTAGGCAAAGCGAAAGGGGCCAGGCGACAGTGAAATTTTCTTGGGTAAAGCCTCTTGACCAAGGCGCTCCCGGAGTTCTCGTAAAAGACCGGTGAGCTTGCGTCGTCGCCAGGTCATCCACACGCGATTGGTGTGATCCTTGGGTGGGGCAATCCCCTTCTCGTTTCGATAAAGAGCCACGGTGTAGGGGTCATAGCCCATCTCGATGGGCCAGGCGAAATGGTCATCAAGCTGAATGCCATCCATCCGGCAGCGTTTTAAGACTTCCACCACCAAGCCAATGAAGCGGGCACGAACCTCGGGATGAGCCGGATTGAGCCACACCATCGGTTTGCCATGCATTTGGAGAATGGTGTTGCCATCTGCTTTGGCCAGAACCCAGTCGGGGTGGTCCCGTGCCACCCCTGAGTCGGCTGGCTCCATTAATCCGTATTCAAACCAGGGCACAACGCGCATCCCGCGTTGACGCGCTTCTCGGTTCAAGGTGCAGATGGGATCAAGATCC
>JAAZVJ010000174.1 GCA_018623675.1 Synechococcus sp. HW_metabat.54
AGCGGTGGTGGAAAAGGCTCAGATCCACCGGATCCACCCCCTGAGGTTCCGCCGTGATCCGACCCGGTTGAGCGTCGGCGGCTGGAGCGGGCTCCCCCACCTGATCGTGAAGCAACAGATCACCACTCGGCAGGCAGCGCGCCTCCCAGCCGATATCAAGCACGAGGCAACCCGTGGGCTCCTGAATCAAAGCCGGGCCATGAAGCACCTGGTTCTCACAGAGCTGATCCCGCCGCCAGAGGGGAACTGACTGCCAACCACTGCCGGCACAATGCATGCTCACCAGCTGTGATGGCCTGGGCTCCAGAGCAGCCGACCAGCCCAGCCCGGGAGCCTGATCCAACAGGGCTGGGGCGAGCACCTCCACCTCGAAGCGCTCGATCACCAGCGGCACCTGGCGTTGCGGAACGAATCCAAACCGCTGTTGATGCAGGTCGGCGAAACGAGCTTCCAGATCAGACACCGAGGGCAACTGCAGCGCGCAGCCCTCTGCTGCTGAAGGAAGCGAGAGCAACAATCCCTGCTCGGAATCGGGATCGCGCAATTCCAGAAAAATACGCCGTTCCAAGCCACCGGCCTCCCCATCCCCATCGGCCCGCAACTGCTGTTCAGCCAAGGTCAATGCGCGCTTCAGCTCCGTGGCCAACGTCTCGAGCTCTGCCGTTGTGAGAGAGCGGCGCACGGCCCCCTGCCGCCATTGGCGCTGGCGGGCCTGCCCCATGCCATAGGCCGAAAGAACCCCCGCCAGGGGATGCAGCAAGACCTGCCGCAAGCCCAGGGCATGGGCAACACGACACGCCAACTGTCCGGCCGCTCCCCCATAGGCCACCAACACACCACCGCGAATGTCATGGCCCCGCGCCAACGACACCTGCCCAATGGCCGCTGCCATGGTTTCTACGGCCAACGCGAGGGCCCCTTCCGCTAACGCTTCTGGGGTCGTTCCCAGGGCATCGGCCAGCAACTGGAAGCGGTCCTGCACCACGGCCCGATCCGGATGCTGATTGGCATCCGGACCAAACACGGCAGGAAACCCCTGCACCTGCAAACGCCCCAGCAGCAGATTGGCGTCGGTCACCGTGAGGGGTCCGCCGCGGCGATAGCAAGCCGGGCCTGGATCCGCACCTGCGGAACGGGGGCCAACGGTGAGCCGTTCCCCATCACGGTCGATGATCGATCCACCCCCAGCGGCAACGGTGTGAATGGGCAAACGGGGTGCCAGCAAATGCAGGCCCGCGACCACCGTTTCAGCGCACCGCTCCAAAGCCGCATCGGAATGCCCTGCCGGCAAACAGAACACATCTGTGCTGGTGCCACCCATGTCGAATCCGACCAGCGGCTCCTGCACAAAGCCCGCCCTACGGGCCACCGCCACCGCACCGACCATGCCCCCAGCCGGGCCCGACAGAATCGTGTCTTTGGCCAACAGTTGGTGGCGGCCCTGCAGCGCTCCGCTGGAGGTCATCACCCGCATCCGGGTGGCCTGCCCCAGGGCACGGCTCACCTGATCGAGATAACCAAAAAGAGGTTGGGCCACGGCCGCTTCCACCAGCGTGGTCTGTCCGCGCGGAACCATGCGCGGCAATGGGCAAACACGATGGGAGCAAATCACTGTTGTGAAGCCGATGGCACGCGCGAGGGCCTCCAGGCGCTGCTCATGATCGGGATGGCGCCAAGCGTGCAGGAGCACGATTGCGCAGCTGCGTAGCCCACGGCGATGGTGCTCCCGCAAACGTTGCTCGAGCTCCTGGTCCAGCTGCAGGGGCGTGACCTCCTCGCCCTCGGCATCCAGCCGCCCCTCCACCTCCTCGACCGCCGCGGCCAAGAAAGGGGTGTTCTTCAGCTCCAGGGCAAAGAGATCAGGTCGGTGCTGATCACCAATCCAGAGCAGATCAGCCAAGCCGGCATTGGTCAGCAACAGCACCGGTTCCCCAGCCCCTTCCAGAAGGGCATTGGTGGCCACGGTGGTGCCGAGCCTGAGTTCTGCGATTCCTGTCTCCACCCCGGTCGCATCGAAGCCGGCATCGGCTAACAGCCCCTGCATGGCGTTGACGGCCGGATCCCCAGGGGTTCCGGGCTGCTCCGACAACACTTTGCGGACCTGCAAACGCCCGTCAGGCGGCAGAGCGACCACATCGGTGAAGGTGCCGCCGCGATCAACCCAGAAGCGCCAGTCCGTCAACGTGCTGCCACACCAACTCCCAGCGCCGCATCATCCACCCAAAGCCGTACACAGGGATGGCGAAGCAACCAGCTTGCCGGGAGGGAAGGGTCGCAACCCGCTGCAAACACCCGCTCGAGGATGGTGGCTTTCGAGGCTCCGGTCACGATCAAATGCACCTCCTGGGCCGCCAGGATCTCCGAGAGCCCCATGGTGATGGCCTGGGCTGGCACCTGTTGGGCATCACCGCCAAAGGCCCCAGCGTTCTGCTGCTGGGTGGCCAAGCAGAGCTGCACACAGCGGCAGACCGCATCAGCCTCACAGGGGGGCTCATTGAAGCCCACATGGCCATTGCTCCCGAGACCCAACAACTGGAGGCCAATGCCCCCGGCATCTAAAAGGGAGTCGCGGTAACAGCGGGCTTCTAGATCGGGATTTGGGGCTGCACCATCAGGAACGCGCAACTGATGCGGTCCAAGCCCAAGGGCATCCCCCAGATGCTCACGCATAAACGCCGCAAAGCTGGCGGGATGGCGCGTGCCCAACCCGACGTATTCATCCAGGTTGAAACTGAGCCACCCATGTCGCAGCTGGTTGCGCTCGGCATCCGACCAGGCCTGAAGCCGACGCACCAAAGCGGCATAAAACGGCACCATCGTGCGCCCAGTTGCCAAACCCAGAGGCAACGGCTGCATCTGCTTGAGCCGCTGGCGCAAATGGGTCTCCCAATGGTCGACCACGGCTTCCATCAAGGCATCTGGGGCAGAGCGCCGCTCCAGAACAAACGTGTCAGGCAGATGCAGAACAGCCACCACAGGGCCCCGTTAACAAGTCCAGGCTGGCCTGACTTGGGGACTGAATGCCATGGCCGGATCATCAACGGGCAGGAACGGCCGGATCGTGACCCCCCGGTAGTAGTGCTCCAGGATCTGACGAAAATCGGCACCCTGCTCCGCCAACCCCCGCGCTCCCCACTGGCTCATGCCCACGCCATGACCAAACCCCTGGCCGCGCACAACCAGCACGCTGCCTCCACGGGCCCCAGGACGCGAGGTCTTTTGCGCAGAGGTGAACCCTGAGTTGGGCCGCGACAGTGGCCGCGACAGTGGCCGTGAAGATGGCAATGAAGGGGGCGGTGGCGGTGGTGCGATCGAAGGCAGAGCCGCGAACACAGAGCCAGGATCAACCTTCGGAGTTGCGGCATTGCGCCAGATCCCAACCAACAGGTCCCGATCCCGTTGCTTGGCGTCATCGCGCACCGCACCGCGGCCCGAACGGGTGCTGGGGGATGGGCCCCGATGGTGGATCGGATCTGGGCTG
>JAAZVJ010000175.1 GCA_018623675.1 Synechococcus sp. HW_metabat.54
GGCCAACAGGACTAAAAAACTGAGACCAACACCCGTTGATCCAAAAAAGAGAAGAGGGCGGATTCGAACGATCAGCTCTTGCCTGAGCGATTGCGACGACGACGATCCCGCCATTCAACGGTTGAGAGATAGATCACTGCACCACTCACGAAAACGAGAAGTGCAGCGGCAGTAATCGCCAATCCTTGGTTGAGGACTGGCGACTGAAGAACGTCCGACAACGGATCAGAAGTTGAGGGTTCCGTCGCCGTTGCGACCCCACACCACCATCGCGATGGAGAAGCTGAACATGGCGGCCAGGGAAGCCCAGGCAAAGGTGAACAGCATGGAGACGAACTGCAATTGCGCTGAGTTTAACTAGGCTCCTGCCGCATTCCGCCAGGACTGTTGATTCTCATGACAGGGTCATCCCCAGGTGCTTCCACAGTTCTGGAACGCACACGCACCACGCAGGGCTATCCCCAGGCCCGCGTCATCGTTCTGAATGACGACGTGAACACCTTTCAGCATGTGGTGGATTGCTTGTGTCGAATCATTCCCGGCATGGGCACGGACAAAGCATGGAAGCTGGCCCACCGCATCGATGGGGAGGGCTCAGCGGAAGTTTGGTGCGGACCCCTCGAGCAAGCCGAGCTGTATCACCAGCAACTCAGTGCTGAAGGTTTGAGCATGGCCCCCATTGAGCGCTGCTGAAGAGTCCTCCAGACCAAACCCTCAAACACTGTTCCAACCCGCACATTGCATCGTGTCTGCCCTCAAAAGTGTTCTGAAAATATCCACTTATGTGGCTCTTTTTATCGTTGCTGTTTTTTACTTACAGCGATACGGAATTGAACCCCTTCAGGCCGCAGTCAAGACGATGGGGTTCTGGGCACCCTTAGGGCTTTTCCTCCTGAGGGGGGTCAGCATCATCCTGCCAGCACTGCCAAGCTCGATTTACTCGTTGCTGGCCGGCTCACTTCTCGGCTTCCAAACCGGCTACCTCACCATCATTCTTTCCGACCTGGTGTTTTGCGGAGCAGCTTTTGCCATCGCTCGCAGGTGGGGCCGAGGTCCCGTCAGCCGTTTGGTCGGAGAAAAAGCGATGCGACGCATCGATGGATTCAGTCAAAATCAATTGGAGGGCAACTTCTTCTTAATGACCGGTCTGCTGATGACAGGTCTGTTTGATTTCCTGAGCTACGCCATTGGCATCAGCCGTACCCACTGGCGCGTGTTTGCTCCTGCCCTGTTGATCAGTGTCTTAATCAGTGATTCGATCCTCGTAGCCGTTGGGGCCGGAGTGACCCAAGGGGCCAGCGTTTTCCTTTTCGTGGCGTTGTTTGGGATGTTTGCGCTTGCTGTCATCACCGGGCTGATGAAAAAACGCGCGATGTCTTCGACAAAGTCATGATCGGAGCTGCCCGCCTAAGCAGCAGGGGCACGGTTGCCGGAAGCAAGGCTTAATCGCACTGACAAACGCAAATTTCGCGTCTCTCGATTGAGCACATAACGCAGCACCCTGCCAGGGGAAAAGGCCAAACCTCGAACCTCATCGCCATGGAGTTCCGTCGTTAAAACACAGGCATCTGGCCCACAGCGCTCGTGCAATGGGTCTGCCACCAGACGTCTGAGGGTGTCCACCGATTTGAGCATCACCCAACCAGCTTCTCTCTGAGTCGTAGCCACAGTCGCTAGGTTCAGCCAACACGTGATAGTCATTCCCCTTGGGCCGATTGGTGATCACCCACAGCACCTACGTGGAGGGTTTAATCCCATGGCTCAAGGAACTTGCGGCGGATGACGCCATCCAAACAATTACCCCAGGGGTGATTGCACGGGTGAAAGGCCGTTCGCCGGGGCTGAAGTTACGCGTTTCCACACCGATGCGCGGAGGCCACAAAGTGGTGGTTCGACGGGGCTCGACGGTGCAGGAAGTGTTCGTCGTCACCAGCCTCGATGCAGACGAACTATCGAAGAGGATCGAGGCCTGCAGGCCGCGATCCACAGCAGAGAGAAAAGCTCTGCGATCTTGAGCTTGAAGCGCTGTTTGAAAAGGGGGAACCACCTTGCCGTGCGAGCCCCAGTGATCGACCTGGAAGAACCAGAAGGGGCAACAAAGGTGGGGATTCGTTTCCGGCTGCGAGGCCGGTCTACGGCACCGTCACTGCAGTCACCCCAAGTCGATAGAGAGTCAGATCAGAGCACTAGAAAAGGCCGTCACCAACAAGGCAGTTCCAAAAAAATCTTAGGGCAGGGGCCAGATGGAGCGCACCTGATTCAAGGCTTGCATCGCTTCTTCGCGGCGGGTGGAGGCGTCATTTCCTTTCAACACCACAGTGAGATGACCAAGCTTGCGGCCAGGGCTCTCACCCTCCTTTCCGTACCAGTGCAGATGAAAGTCTGGGTTCGCCCTTAGAGCATCAAGTCGTTGTTCAAGAGGGCTGGCTTGTCCAGGCGATAGGCCTAACAGGTTCACCATCAGAGCCCCAGGAACAACGAGCTCTGGATCAGGTACTGCCAATCCAGCAGCGATGCAGAGTTGCTGATCGAATTGACTGCTTCGACAGGCTTCGATGGAAAAGTGCCCCGAATTATGGGTTCGCGGTGCAATCTCATTCACTAACAAGCCCTGGGGGCCGTAGAACATCTCGATGGCCAAGACACCTACGTAATCCAGTTTGGTGAGCAAGGAAGCCGCGATGTTGTAAGCGGTGGCTTCCAGCAACTGGGTCGCATCGGCCGGGGCCAGAACCCAATCACAAACTTGATCTGCCTGATGGGTCTCGACCAGGGGCAATGCCCTGACGCGTCCTGTCGTATCTCGGCTAACCACCAGCGCCAATTCTCGTTCGTACTCGACCCAAGCCTCCAGTAGCCATTCCTCCGGATCGACGGAACGCAGCAATTCCGCAAGGCATTCAATGCTCTTGAGAACCCGTGTTCCCTTGCCGTCGTAACCGCCTGAGCCTGCTTTGGCCATCACAGGAAAGGTCCAGCCCTTCGGGAGTGCTGGAGATCCGGGATCAACTTCCCTTAACTCGACCCAAGCAGGGCTTGGAATCGCCAAATCATCCAGGAGCTGGCGCTGACGCAGTTTGTTGACCAGGGGCTCAAGGCTGCTCAAAGACGGGAAAAAACGGGCCCCCTTGCGCTCCAAACCCCGCAAGCCATCAATGCTCACCCATTCATTTTCAAAGGTGATGCCATAGCAGCGCCCCAAGAAGGCTGCAGTTGCTTCTGCATCAACCGGATCAGCAGCAACCAACTCAAAAGCATGCTGAGCAGCGGGGTCTGATGGTGAGGCTGCCTGAACAAGCACATCGACTTCACGCGCGTGTGCAGCCTCCACCAACATCCGTGCCAGTTGCCCCCCACCAACAACACCAATCAGGGGTCGTCCGTGATTAACGGCGTCGCTGGTCATAGAAGCAAAACCAAACAGTCGAAGGGCGCGTTAGATCAATCCTCGGTCGCCGGCAAATAC
>JAAZVJ010000176.1 GCA_018623675.1 Synechococcus sp. HW_metabat.54
GAAAAACAATTACGCAATTGGATCCGATCCCAACACTTGATTTGTGTAGGAACAGATTTCCTGTTCGAAACCGTTGATCAAGCGCAACTCGAGCGTTTCGAGCAGTCGTTGGAAGCCATCGGAGGACGCGTGAGGGAAGTGAAGGCCGTAGGGAACTGGCCAATGGGACCCAACCGAAGCTTCAAAATCCTTCGCGCACTGGCCAGTGTGCCCAGGCCTGGAGGCGAAAAGCTGGTCCAATACTGGGCCAGTCGTGGCGCCAACAAAACCCGTTACGCAGAAATCAGCTCCTGATCTTGGCCAAACGAGCCTCAACAAACGGATGGGGATCAGGGTCTGCTGGAGGTTGAACAGCCAACATCTCCATGGCCATCGCAGCGGCATAGCGGCACTCCCAGAACCCCATCTGGTTGGGATCACTCCAATTCGAAACACCCGCGCGACAACGATCAGGAGCCAGTGCAGCAAGAGCAAGCAACGCTGCTGGCTTGGACTTCATGAACTGAGGCCTTTTTGTTTCCACTGCATCCAGCAACCAGGATTCAATCTGAGCCAATGCATCAGGTGGCCAATTCTGGAGAGCCGCAAACAAGCGAATAAAGAAATAGTGCGCTCCATAGTCGTTGTGGGCTTCCTCTTCCCAACGCTGCTTCAAATGGGGCCAAAGCAGAAGGGCAGGACGCGTTCTCAACGTTTGGAGACCTAAATAACAACGACTGAAATCAGTTCCGAAGAATTCCTGAATCAGAAAAGCATCGGCTGGAGGGGCGTCGTAGCGATGCACCAAAACCAAATCGTCAGGATTATCAAGCAACAATCGATCAAGAACTTCTGTCAACTCGAGTTGCTGGAACTGCCGCGATCCCTCAGGCCAAAGCGACTTCAGCGCACGCATCCGAAAAACGGGCGAAACTGGCGCTTTGAGAACACTTGGCAACAGTGTTCCAGCACCACAATCGATAACATCCTGAATTGCAGACTGCCGATCCATTTGATTCGGCAAGGTCAGCAAATCCTCCAGCGCCTCCACTTGGTCGAAGCAACCGCTTAAACGTGCCACTGCAGCTCGCGCGGCTCCTCGCACACCAGGCACCTCATCATCAACGAGGGATTCAATGGCCGGGAGGGACTCCTTGACCTGAAGAGCCGCCAGGCTTTGCACCAGAACTCGGCGGTTTTGACCAGCATCAGCCAGCAACTTGATGAGTTGACGGTGCAATTGCTGGTCCTGACAGTTCAACTGTTCAAGCGCCCAAGCACAGTTTTCAACGAGATAGGGATCATCACTATCCAAACAAGCTCCAATCACAGGGATCGAAGCTTCCACTTGCAGTCGCCCTAGGACTTCAACAGCTTTTCGACGAGCCAGCTTCTTGGCTTGTTGCTCACTCCCTTCTGCCACAAGTGCAATCAAGGCATTGGTTGTGGCCTCACCGGGGAAGTTGATGAGATGGGAAGCCGCCATGTAGTAATCGCTTGCCGACTCCAGCTGGTCTTCAGGCAAGGTCAGGATCCGCAGGGCCTCTTCGTGAGACAGACCAAGATGGATGTTGTCGAATCGACTCACAGGAGCAACCCAAGCGGATGTCACCGCCGTGCAGACAATGCCATTGACTCTGCAGGGGCACGGGCCGCATCGGCGGCTGCGTTAAGAACTTTCGACACGCTGGACGTGTCAACGCAACCCGGGCAGGCTGGGTCGGTACTGAACGAATGAGTTCATGGGCCCTTGGCAAGAGAACGGATTAACCGTGTCAATGACCGTCGCGAGGAACGCCCGACTGCGTTCCAACCGAACGATCAAAGTGCCGTTCGCAACGCTCAGCACAACGATGCAGTTGCTGCATCAGCAAGGCGTGTCCATTCTCTCCGTCGGCTCTCAGGCCCCCGCTGGTAAAACCCCAGAACGGGCTGTGGCTCAATCAAAACCAGCTGAGGCCAAGGAGGAAGGCCGTAAGCCAAGGATCGGACGACGTCGCCGCAAGTAAGCGACTAGCCGCGTCGCTCAAAGACCCCGTCAGCAGGGCGGCCCGCTTTCAGGCCGTCCCAATTGATCGCTTTGAGAAATGCATCACCGTCGATTGTCTCGACGACATCGACGCCCCAAGCTCCTTGCTGAAGCGGTGAGCCAGGCATCCCCGCTACATCTTTTCGACCGCCAAGGGCCAGCAGTTCATGATCTGCGCCATGGCCGCAAGAGGCTCGGTAGGCACGCCATGCCTGGACCAGGTCATCACACACATCGCTCACCTCGCCATCCGCTTCCAGCTTGACGAGCCAATGGGGATGCTCAAGAGGCTCAGCGTTTGTAATCCGCTGACCGTGGGCCTTCAATCCAGCCGCCAGCTCTGGCGCAGTGATCGGAGGAAGCGCTGGGGAGTTGACCTGCAAGTTGTGGGAGAGAACGAAGCAGGTCATGGGCTTTGGAGTGTGAAGAAGACCCTAACGGGGCTGGGTCACCCTCGATAATTCAAAGCTTGAGAGCATCAAGGGCGATGAGCGAGCACCAGCCCCTATCCGTCAACGGGCAACCGCAACAGCTCAACCAAGACGAAGCAAGTCAGCTAGCAGAAGAGCTCAAGCAGCAACTCCGTCGCGGTGAAATTCCCGCAGACGACAGCTCCAGCATCGAACGGATGGTGGCTGGGCTCGGAGATCCGCGTGGCTTGATGCGCCTGACCTTCGCGGAAAGCCTGGGCGTCGTGGGACAAGCGGCAGTGCCATCGCTTTGTCGAGCGCTGGCCGATCACGAAAGCGTGACTGTGCGACGGGCAGCAGCAAAAACTCTGACGCTGATTGAAGATCCCAGGGCACTGCCGGTGCTCCTGCAGGCCCTGCTCAACGACCCTGACCCAGTGGTTCAAGGTTCAGCCGTGGGGGCCATGGCCGCGGTTGGTGAAGAGGCCATCGACAACTTCCTCCAGGTGCTGATCAATCCCGCCAGCAGCGCCATGCAATTGGGCCTCGCCAGCTGGGGGTTGGCATTCGTTGGCGCCAGAGCACCCGACGCTTTGCGCAAAGCCGCCGCCTCAGATCATCCAGAAATTCGTTGTGCTGCCATTGCAGCCCTTGGTGACCAGATTCAAAGCCTTGGCGATCAAGAGGCCAGAGGCCTGGTGGAAAATGCTCTCGCCGATGTCGACACCGATGTTCGAGCTGAAGCTGCAACCCTGCTCGGGAAACTGCACAATCCCGATTGGGCCGCACCTCTACTGGAGCCGTTACTCAGTGATCTTCAAAGCCAGGTTAGAAAAAATGCTGCGTTGTCTTTAATGAAATTACAGGCCACAGATTCACAAGCAGCGCTCACTGCCTGCCTGCAAAAAGAGCAGCAAGATGATGTAAAAGCCGTCTTCTCGCTTGCCATCAACCAGCTCTCTCAAGGTGGTTGACGAGCCTTGAGATCTTTGACACGGGTTGGAGCCGATGTGAGCGTCTCACGCACATATTGATCCAGTGTTTCTC
>JAAZVJ010000014.1 GCA_018623675.1 Synechococcus sp. HW_metabat.54
ATCGACGACAGCGTGGAAGCCGTGCTCGAAAACGAGCCCCACTGGAAGGTGGTGGACTGCGGTGTACCGGCTTTGCTGCACGACGGCTATCGCCCCGAACTGCTGGCCAACAGCGACAAGGCCCAACGCCTGCGCGATGCCATGGAGCAGTGGCTGCAACAGCACCCAGGCGATGCCTATGCCTGCGCCAAGTTGGGCGCACTGGAGTTGGAATCCGGACAGCCGCAAAAGGGAATCGCTGTACTCAAGGAAGGACTTGCTGCCCTCGGGGAGGGTGATGAACGGCCGGCCGAGCGCTACGAGCTGCTGCTGCATCTCGCCATGGCGTTACGCCATCAAGATCCCAATGCCGCGATTCAGACCTACCGCCAAGCCCTGGCCTTGCCTTTGGAAGCGCGGCTCAGCCTCGGAGCCCGACTGAACCTGGCCGCACTGCTTATGGACGTTGACCAACTGGATGAGGCCATCGCTCTAACGCAGGACGCCACCGAACAGGCACCTGAAGTGGCACTCACCTGGTACAACCTCGGCCTGATGCAACGACGTAAGGGGGATATCGGGGCTGCCATCCAGGCCTATGGCCAATCTCTGGCACGTCACCCTGACCATGCGGAATGCCACCAAAACATGGCCGTCGCCCTGCTGCTGGGTGGCGATATCGACGGCGCACGCAAGGGATTCCACGTGGCCATCGCCCTGATGCAAGAACAAGGCAGGCAGCAGGATGCAGATGACCTGTACGCCAGGGTGAAGGATGTCGTGAAACTGGACGAGGTGGGGGTATGACCCTGCCTCTTGAGGGCCGCACAGTACTCGTCACGCGGGCCCAAGAGCAGCAGGGCGAAGGGCGCCGCCAACTCGAACAATTGGGCGCAAGGGTGATCGATCTACCGGCCTTGGTGATCGGCCCTCCGGATGAATGGGGGCCCCTGGATGATGCCCTCGACGAACTCGACGAGTTTCACTGGCTGGTGTTCTCCAGCGCCAATGGCGTGCAGGCCGTTGAAGATCGTCTGCAACGCCAGGGCAAGAGCCTGGCCAGGCGCCCTGGAACCCTCAAAGTTGCCGCTGTAGGTCGCAAAACCGCGTCCCTGCTGCAGGAACTGGGGGCTGACGCTGATTTCGTCCCCCCCGATTTTGTGGCTGACAGCTTGATCGAACACTTCCCGGTGTCTGGATGGGGTCTGCGACTCCTGATCCCACGGGTGCAAAGCGGCGGCCGCACGCTGCTGGCAGAAGCCTTCGGGGAAGCCGGTGCTCGGGTGGTGGAAGTGGCGGCTTACGAATCACGCTGCCCCGAGAACATCCCGGAAGCCGCGGCCACCGCCCTTGAAGCCCTTGAAGTGGACGCGATCACCTTCAGCTCGGGGAAAACCGTGACTCACACCAGCCAGCTGCTGGAAGCCCGATTCGGACGGGACTGGCGAACACTCCTGGCCAGCAGTCGGGTGATCTCGATCGGGCCACAAACAAGCCAACGCTGCAAGGCACTCCTGGGGCGTGTTGATGGTGAAGCTGACCCCCACACGATCGAAGGACTCGTGCAGGCCTCTGTTCAAACCTTGGGTGAAGTCATGCAAACAGAAGGCTGAGGCTTCCCCTCAACGGCATAGGTGAAGCATCCGCGCTGCAGATCAATCTTGAGCACCGACCACTGTTTCGGCAGAAGGGGCACGCTGTCAGAAGAACACTGGCCAGCCGGTCCAATGCAAATCGCGCCCGAGCGGGCTCCGGCCTGGATCAGCGCCTGGTACTGGCCTCCAACGGCCATCACCCCCTGCAAGGTGATGGCTCCAGCCCGTTGCTGCCCACTTGGGCCACTCGCCGATGCCCCTGTAGCAGTGCCCAGGCTCGCCAACGGGGCAAACGGATCCACGCGGCCACGACTGACAGATCCCTGCACCTGATCCGTGGTGGGAAGCGGTGTGAGCGATGCAGGAGGCGCAACAGGAAGGGAGGGCTCAGGATCAACCTTGGCCATCGGCACCACACCAGGATCTGGCAACGGAATGGTTGCCTCTGGCTTGGAGCCACAGCCCGCGATGAACCCGGCGAGCATCACCAGGCCAAGGCCACGCCCCAGCTGCTTAGGCCGAGACGGTGTAATCGCTCTCCACCAGATCACGGAATCGATCAAGGTTCGCCTGCAACTCCTTGGTGACCATCCCCCCCAGGATGCTTGGTTCCATCAGGGGTGCCAAGACCCCCGGCAACTCATAGGAAACAGTGAGCTTCACGGCAGTGCGATCGCCAGCCTCGGGGTAGAAGCGAACAGCACCTTTGGTGGGCAGACCTCCCACCGATTCCCAGTGCAACTGCTGGGCCTCCACCCGACTGGTGATCTGTGCTTTCCAGGTGAAGCGGAAGCCTTGGGCCGCCAGAGTCCAATCGGTGAGATCAGGGTTATCGAGGGTTTTCACCGATTCGATCCAACGCATCCAGCGCGGCATCGCCTCGAGATCACTCCACACCGCCCAAACGCGATCAACCGGGGCTTTCACCTCGGCCGTCACGGTGTGTTCAAGCCAACGTCCCATGGTGTCGTTCAGGCAACAGCGGCATTGGTGGCCAGGGCGGCCGTCCGGCCAAGGATGGCAGCAGCAGCAAGGTGACCGCTCATGGTGGCTCCCTCCATCGAGTCGATGTAGTCCTGCTTGGTGTAGCTGCCAGCGAGGAAGAAGTTGGACACCGGTGTGCGCTGATCAGGGCGGAAGGGCTCCATCCCAGGGGCTTCGCGATAAAGCGACTGGGCCAGCTTCACCACGTTGCTCCAGGTGAGCTTCAGGTTCCGAGCCGAGGGGAACAGCGCCCGCACCTGAGCATCGGTGTGGGCCACGATCTCATCCACACCTTTGGGGATCCAGGGATCTCCAGGTGTGAGCACACACTGGAGCAGCGAGCCTTCCCCGTCCTTGCGGTAGTCCTCTGGACTAGCCAGGGCCAAATCGGCAAAGCAACTGAAGTCCGCATCCGCGGTGTAGAGGAGGTTGTTCAGGCCTGCAGGCGTCGCCACATCACGGCGGCGCTGCTCGTTCTGATCACTTTCACCGAGCTCAGTCACCCAACCGTCGTAGCGGAGTTGCACCGTGGCCACCGGTACAGCCTCCAACTTGTGGATGGCGTCAAATTGGGGGAAACGTCGCCAAGCTTCAGGCAACAGGCGCTGAATACCAGGCACATCACACGCTGCCAGATAGGCATCGGCCTGCACTTGACGTTCACCATCAGGGGTGCCGAGGGTGAGGGCCGTGACTTCAGGGGCATCGCCCTCGCTGAAGTGCACCTCTTTCACACGATGGCGGAGGTGAAGCTTGGCTCCGCGGGCCTGGATGTACTCGAGGATCGGGCCGGTGAGCCAGCGATGGGGCGAACCCTTGAGAAGGTTGAGCTTGGAGGCCTCAGTTTTGGCCGCAAACATCATGAAGATGGTGAGCATGCAGCGGGCAGAGATCGCTTCGCAATCGATGAATCCCAATGCGTAAGCGATGGGATTCCACATGCGGCGGATGCTCTCCATGCTTCCGCCGTGACCCACGAACCAATCCTGAAAACTGACGGAATCGAGAGCGCGGATCGTGCGCATCGCTCCTTCGTAATCCACCAGCCCCCGCACAATCGGACTGGTGCCCAACGCCAAGGCGTTCCGCAGCTTGTCGATCCACGTGAGTTGGGGCGTTGTGAAAAACGCCTTGAGGCCGTTAAAGGGAGCGCCGAGGGCAAAGCGGAAATCGAGCTCCCGCAGATCACCTCCCTTGTTGCAGAAGAGATGGGTGTGATCCTTCGGGAGCAAATTGTCGATCGCCCCCACCTTGCGCATCAGGGCAAACAGGTTGGCGTAGTTGAAAAAGAACACATGCAATCCCATCTCGATGTGATTGCCGCCGTCGTCCACCCAGCTGCCCACCTTGCCGCCCATAAAGGGACGCGCTTCGTAGAGATCAACCTGATGACCAGCATCTACGAGATCCACAGCCGCGGCCAATCCGGCCAGACCCGCACCCACGATTGCGACCTGCACCGGCTGCTCCCGCCAACAAACTTCACGACTCTATGAATGCGCCACCCCGGAGTGGGCCTCAATACAGTACGGAGATCGGACTGATCCCTACGCCATGACCGCATCTGTCCCCCACACCGCACGCGACGGCAAAGGCATCCAGATCACCGAGCCGGCCATGCAGCAACTGGCCAAGCTCTGCAGGGAACAGGGCGATCAACAGGTGCTCCGCGTGGGTGTGCGCTCAGGCGGGTGCAGCGGCATGAGCTACACGATGGATTTCGTTCCGAGCAGCGAAATCGAAGATGGAGATGAGGTGTATGACTACACCGCGCCTGACGGCGCCGACTTCCAAGTGGTGTGTGATCCCAAGAGCCTGCTCTACATCTACGGAATGCAGCTCGACTTCAGCACCGCATTGATTGGTGGTGGGTTCAACTTCACCAATCCCAATGCCAGCCAGACCTGCGGTTGCGGCAGCTCCTTCGCCGTTTGATCGGCCTGCATGGGAATCTGAAGGCACTGCAACAGCAAGTGCACGGTGACTGAGTCCCAAGAAGAAAGCCTGTTTGAGCAGGCCATGGCCCGCTATCAGGACGGGGCAGCCGCCAGCGACGTGCTGGACGACTTCATCGCCATCACGAACGCTGCACCACGACAGTCGGCGGGATGGACCTGCTTGGCCTGGCTGCAGTTGCTCTGCGACCAACCCGAAGAAGCGCTGCGGTCAGCACGCTTTGCCGTGAAGCTGAATGGTCAAGACCCACAGGCCCGCATCAACCTGAGCGTGGCCATGCTGGAAACCCAGGCCAAAGGGGTTCGCGACCACGTGCAAGTGGTGCAGCAAATCCTGGCTGTGGCACCAGAGGTGACCCAGGAACTGCAAGCCTCGATCGCCGATGGACTGGCCCGCAAACCTGGCTGGCCCGCCCTGACGAAAGTGAAGAGCTGGCTGGAGATCTGACGTGGCGCGGCTGCTGCTGCTGAGCAATGGCCATGGCGAAGATCTGTCTGGAGCCCTGCTCGGCCAGGCCCTCCAACGCTGTGGCCATCAAGTGGATGCGCTGCCGCTCGTTGGTGGCGGTCATCCCTATCGAGATGCGGGCATTCCCGTGGTGGTGCACACCCGGGAATTCAGCACCGGCGGGCTGGGCTACACGAGCCTGAGCGGTCGACTCACCGAATTGATCCAAGGCCAGGTGCTGCATCTGCTCCAGGGCTGCTGGCGTTTGCTGCGCATCCGACGCCGTTACGCCCTGGTGGTGGTGATCGGTGATGTGATCCCCGTGATGGCCGCCTGGCTGTGCGGCCGCCCGGTGGCCACCTACCTGGTGGCCTACTCCAGCCACTACGAGGGCCGCCTCAACCTGCCTTGGCCCTGCGGCAGCTGTCTTAGCCATCCCCGCTTCAAGGCGGTCTACAGCCGCGATCAGCTCAGTGCTGACGATCTCAGCAACCAACTGGGCAAGCCGGTGCAATTCCTTGGCAACCCATTCATGGATCCGGTGCTGGCGCCAGCCAAACCCCTGGCCGCCTGTCGCCGCCGCATCGCCCTCCTACCCGGCAGCCGCCGCCCGGAACTGGAGCACAACCTGCTGCTGCTGCTGGCCGTGATTCAACGGCTTCCCGCTCCCCTGTTCAGTGCGGGTGAGCTGGCGATCGACCTAGCGCTGATTCGCGCCCTCAGCGACCAAGAACTTGAGACCTTGGTGGCCCCCCAGGGCTGGCGGTTGTTACCCACCAACGGTGCGCTGGTGCTGGTGAACAAGGCCCATCGCGTGGGTGTGCGGCGAGGGCAATTCGCATCGGTGCTCCAAGCCGCCGACCTGGTGATCTCGATGGCAGGCACTGCCGCAGAGCAGGCCGTGGGGCTGGCCAAACCCGTGCTGCAGCTGGCCGGTGCAGGGCCGCAATTCACGAGCAACTTTGCTGAAGCCCAGCGACGCCTGCTGGGCCCCACGGTGTTTTGCGCGGAGGGTGAGCAGGGCTTGCCCAGCACCCTCGATGCCAGCGCACGCCTGACCCTGGAGTTACTGGAACGAAGCTGCCGTGATCGTGACCTTCAGGAACGCTGCCATGAGCAAGCCGAGCAGCGACTCGGCAGCATGGGCGGGGCCGAGCGAATGGCCAACGCCATCACCGAGCTGTTGCCCCCTCTTCCGCCTGGATCGTCACCCCAGCCATGAGCACACCTGGAGCAGAACCCATCTGGAAGATCTGGCTCGACCGACTGCTGGTGCTGGATGTGTTCCTGGTGCTGGCGGGAGCGGGCTGGTTTGGAGTGGCCATCGTGGCCAGCAGTCAAGGAATCGAAGCCCCATTGCGGCTGTTTCAGAAGCTCTGGGATCCGTTTTTCACCCCTGCCATTGGGGTGCTGATCGCAGCGGCTCTGGTCAGCGGGATCGCATCGTGGTGGCAGCGGCGAGGGCCTCAGGCAGATCGGGAAACTGGAATTTGAATCCCAGCTGCGGGAGTCGCTCCGAACGCACCTGCTGACCATCCAGCACCACCCGCGCACCATCTCCCAACAGCAGATGCAGCACGGGGCCAGGCACCGGCAGCAAGCTGGGGCGGCCAAGGCAACGCCCAAGGGTGGCGGCGAAGGTGGCCATGCTCACGGGGTGCGGCGCCACACCATTCACCACACCGTCCCAGCTGGTGTCGGAGAGGGCACTGGCAATCACGGCACACAGATCAGTGCGGTGGATCCAGCTCATCCACTGACGACCGGAGCCGATCGGTCCACCAAATCCCGTGCGGAACACGGGCAACATCTTTCCGAGTGCCCCGCCGTCGCCAGCCAGCACGATGCCGATACGCACCACCACCAGACGGGTGGCCGCCGGACGGGCCTCTGCTGCTGCCTCCCACTCCGAGCAGAGGTTGCCGAGCACATCACGACCAGCCGCACTCGATTCCACAAAAGCCGCGTCTTCACTGGTGCCGTAGAAACCCACCGCGGAGGCATTCACCAACACCTCTGGTGGTGTCGCCAAAGCGTCCATGGCTGCGGTGAGATGGCGGGTCGTGGCAATGCGGCTGTCGTGCAACAGCTGGAGATGGGCCTGCGTCCAACGTTGCTCTGCGATCGGCTCACCAGCCAGGTTCACCACGCCTTCAGAAGCCTCCAAAGCCTGTTGGAGCGCTCCCCCCTGCTGCCAGCTGCTGGCCTGGGCCGGATCGGCCTGCACCCAGGCGAGGTCGTGATCCTTCGCCCAGCTCACAGCAGCCTGAGCGCGCCGGCTCACCACGGTGAGTTGATGGCCCATTGCTTTCAAGGTGGGCACCAATTCGCGCCCCACCAAACCAGTGCAGCCGAGCAGCAGCAGACGCATGGGGAAGGACGCGCGGAGAAGGCCGACAGGCTAGTGGGATGAAGTGGATGAAACGAAGCGGTTTAAATCGCAGCAGGAGGCGTTGACTCCGGCAGGGTGATCTTCAAACGCCGCGCCAGAGGCACCAAGGCAAACCCCTGGATGCAGAGGCCCAAGAGCACCACGGCCAAGGCCAAGGGAGGCATCTCCACGCCCCAGGTTGCCTGGGAGGCCCAAGCGTCTATCGCCAGGGCGATCGGCACTGCGCCGCGCAGGCCTGCACAGGCCACAAACAGACGCTGAGAAGACGAGAACGCCGTACGCACCAACAGCGCTTGAACAATGACGTAACGCACCAGTTGCGACACGACGAACAACAACAGACCCCAGCCGGCGGCATGCACCACATGGCCTGGATCCACCACCAGGCCCATGCACAGGAAGAGCAGCAATTCCGCCATCTTGGCGAAGCTGGCATGGGCCTCCTCCAGCACCTCCTGATCGAGGCTGGGGCCATTCCCCATCACCAATCCGGCCACATAGGCCGCCAGCAGTGGGCTGCCACCCAACAGGGTGGTGCCACCTGTCAGCACCAGCAACAGGGCCAGGCTCACAACGGGCAGCATGCTGCTGTGGCTGAGGCTGCTGCGGGTTCCCAGCAACTGCACGGTGATGCTGCCAGCGAAAAAGCCCACCATCGTTCCCAGCAGAAACTGACGGATCACATCAATCACCAGTTCACCGGGCGTGACACCGCCACCACCTGCGAGGGCTAAGGCCAACCCGGCCAGCACCACCGCCATCGGATCGTTGAAACCGGATTCAATTTCGATCAGATCCAGCAATGGTTTGGGCAACCGGCCCGCCAGAGGACGCAACAGCGCCAACACCGCCGAAGCATCCGTGCTTCCCACCATCGCTCCGATGAAGAGGGCTTTCGGCAACTGAGACAGCCATCCGCCGCTTCCCTCCAGCGCCACAAAACCGAGCATCACTCCCGCCAGCAGCACGGATGTGAAAAGCACTCCCAAGGTGGCCAGGCGTGCAGCGGGGCGAATCACCTCCCTCACCTCACTCCAGTTGGTGGTGAGCCCGCCGAAAAACAACACCAACACCAACGAGGCCTGGGTGATCTGCTGGGCCTGCTGCACCGAGAGCAAGGTGGCAGCCTCGGTGCCAGCGCCAAGCCTGTTGTCGATCAACAGGCCCAACACCAGCACCATCAGAACACCAGGCATGCGGATGCGCTCCGCCAAATCATCGAGGAGCACCGCCAGCAGCAGCAACCCTCCAAACGCGAGCAGGTAGAAGGCCAGTTCGTGGGTCAAGCCGCTCGCCGTCGCAGAACTGGTTTGGTTCTAGCCTGGTTTTCAGCACAGCTTTTCTTGATGGCCGAAACCGACACCGCGGCGCCAGCCAAGGCCAAACCTCCTGCCCTCAAGAAAGGTGCACTGGTGCGGGTGAACCGCCAGGCCTATGCCGGCAGTGTTGAAGCCGGAGCCAGCGATCCCACACCACCGGGCTACATCTTTGAAGGCCCTGGCGAGATCCTTGTGGTGAAAGGCGACTACGCCCAAGTGCGCTGGCGTCGCCCAGTGCCGGATGTGTGGCTGAAACTGGCTCAGCTGGAAGCCTTCTCCTGAAGGGCAGATTCCACGCTGGTCACCGCTTGCGGAATCGAGTGGATTGCCTCGGGGAGCCGCCATAGCGCTCCAGACAACACACCACTGAGGTCATCAAGGGCAATCAATAAGGGTTGGTCACCGAAACGACGGCGGGCAGCAGCAGTGATCGCTGAGGCCCGCCAGGGGTTCCAATCCGCCAAGGTGACCACAGCCCGATAGGCGCTTGGCCAGGGGTTGGAAGGCATCACTCTCTCCAAAGCAGCGAAGTGGGCGGCCGCCTCAGCAGGACGATTGGCCAACACTGCCAAGAGCGCCAACGTCCATCGTGCTTCCGCGTCATCGGGGTGCTGCTGCAGGCGTGCCATGGCCCGTTGGCGCACTGGGGCGCGGTAGAGGAAATGACCATCGAGCATGTGTTCCACCGCCACCGCAGCGAAGAGGGGATCCAGCCCCGCAGGGCCTGCGGCCAACCCCGATGCCAACACTGGGAACTGCTCTGAGAAGCCTGCTGCAGCAGGCTGATCCCCGCGGCGCTTCCAGAGGGAATAACTGTCGCCGCCAGGACGCGGAAACTGCTCCACTTGCTCAAACACACCGCTCTCGCGCACCGCCCGATCGAGCTTGCGGGCGCTCTTGCGCACTGAGCCCTGATCCCCTTCTGCCAACAGCACCCACTGGGCTTGGGCCAACACAGGTTGCACATCAGCGCGGCTGCTTCCCAACTGGCGACCCACCAACTGGCCGCCACCGCGACGGCCGTAATAGCTCACGTTGTGCTGATTGAGATCGGGAGTGCTGGGCACCACAATCACGGTGGTGGGGCTTCCACCAGAGCGGCCACCGCCAGCCCGCTGCACGATGGCCTCGAGGGGCCCCTGATGACGGTTGCTGAGGCGATCGATCTGGGCCATGGCCCCTGCAGACGAACTGGCGAGAAACCCTGATGCCAGGAACAGCGATGGCAGCCAGGGAGCCCGCTGGGGCCAGCGCTGCACACACCACTGGCCCCACTGCCACCAGCCGCGAGACAGCAGCAGGATCAAAGCCGGCAGCAGAGGGGCGATGTAACGGTCGTCTTTGTTGGGGCTCAGACAGGTGAACGCCCAGCCCAACACAAGACTGATCACCAGCCAGCGCCAGGCCGCGGGGTCGTCTTCCCGCTGGCGCGTCTCAACCGTGCGCCGTGCCTGCCAGCACCAGAGCAGTAGTCCGGCCAGACCCACCACAAGCAGCACAGTGCCCAACTGCTCAGGCCATAAGCGGGGGTACCAAAGCCAGCCCTCGAGGGTGAGCGGCCCTGGATCTCCCTCCCGGGCAGCGGATTCGAGCACCGCCCGATTGGTGCCGCCAAGGGTGGTGATCCAGTTGTGGTGAAGCCAGGGCAAAAGGCCAGCCACGATCACACCGGCACCAGCCAGCAGTTGGACGCGCCGGCCACCACCCCGACGCAAAGCCTGCAGGGCAACCCAAGCCAACGCCGGCACGAGCACGAGCAGCGCGCTCTGCTTCACCAGCAGCGCCAGCAGGCACGCGATGGCTGCGCCGATGGCCTGGGGCCAGCGGCCACCCCGCAGCGGATCCCACCAACACCCCAACCGCCAGAGCGCCAGGGTGACCAGCGCGGTGAGCGGCAGCTCCAGCACGTAATCACTACGCAAATCCAAAAAAGCGGGGGCGATCGCCACCAAACCAGCAGCCAACAGGGCAAACCCACGGGCCTGACGCCGTGGATGGCGCAGCGCCAAGGCCCAAGCGGCCACCACCAGCAACAACAAGCCATGCCAAAGGCTGAGGCTCCAGGCCGCTTGGACCGGTGCATCACCGGCCACCGCCATCACGGTGCCGTTCACCAGGGATGCCAGTGGCGGGATCTTCGGGGAGAGATCGAGAAGGGCCTGCCACCCCTGCCAACCACCCCCCTCAATCAGGCCGAGGGCACGGCCATGGTCGAGGGCACTGTTGAGGTAATCGGCCTGGTCCCAAGCGGGAATGCCATTGAAGGCATGCCACCACCAACGGTCCACAACGGTGGACAGCAACCAGATCAGCAGCAAAGACAGACGAAAGCGCCAAGCAGCCATCAGGCGATCTCCAACCGGCGCCGCTCCTGCTGCAGCCGTTGACGCCGCTGCTTGGCCTCTCGCAACATCTCGCGCCCGTCGTGGAGATAGCTGTCGACGTAACCCATCGTGTAGCGCTCCAGCTCGTTGATCGCATCCTCCACCTCCGAAAGGCAGTGATAGAGGCTGAGCCCAAAACCTCGGGCGGTGGATGGCACCGGCAACGACTGATAGAGCTGTTTGACCTTCTCCAGCTTGTGCTGACTGGTTTCGATGTAGGCACAAAAGGCCTCCATCAAGGTGTCGTCGTAGGGATCAGCCGACAGGGCCCGCAGCTGGGCCGGGAACGGGTTGATCACCTGACCCAACTGCCGATCCACGGGGGCATACACGGTCTGCAACCAGTGCACGAGGGCATCATCGGCAGCAGCTCCCTGGCCGCTGGCAGCACTGGC
>JAAZVJ010000015.1 GCA_018623675.1 Synechococcus sp. HW_metabat.54
GCACCCGTCACGGTGACGACATGGCCGACAACACCGTCTCTCTCTGTGTGCGTCAGCTCCAGTACGAGAAAGATGGTGAAACCATCAACGGTGTTTGCTCCACATTCCTGTGTGACATCGAGCCAGGAGCCAAGGTCAAGATCACTGGCCCTGTTGGCAAGGAAATGCTCCTTCCAGAGGATGAGGAGGCCAACGTGATCATGTTTGCCACCGGTACCGGCATTGCTCCGATGCGCACCTATCTGCGTCGCATGTTTGAGCCCGCAGAGCGAGAAAAGAATGGCTGGAATTTCCGTGGCAAAGCCTGGTTGTTCATGGGCGCTCCTAAGACTCCAAACCTGCTTTACGACGACGATTTCAACCGCTACGAGAGCGAATTCCCCGAGAACTTCCGCTACACCAAGGCCATTAGTCGCGAACACCAGAACGCCAAGGGCGGCCGGATGTACATCCAGGATCGCGTTCTCGAACACGCCGATGAGATTTTCGCCATGATCGAAAATCCCAAGACCCACGTCTACATGTGTGGTTTGAGGGGAATGGAACCCGGCATCGATGAGGCCATGACTGCCGCTGCCGCTGCAAAAGGTCTTGATTGGAGCGAGCTGCGCCCTCAACTCAAGAAAGCCGAGCGCTGGCACGTGGAGACCTATTGATCAGTTTTGCCCTGGTCTGAACCGGCTGCTGATCAAGTCAACCCGCCGACAAGGCGGGTTTTTTAATGCCGTGTTCTACGTAGACGTTTTGCGGAGAGTTTTTGCGGAGACAACGACAAAACATGGCTGACGTCGCCCAGTTGGATGTGCATCGGCCAAATCCTGGTTAAACCTTCCTCAGAACCGGGGTGACCCATGAGCGCCACGATGACGACGAACCCGTTACGAGTCGGCCTCCGTCAGGAACGGGTCATCGCTCCTCAATGCCTGGTGATTTTTGGAGCAAGCGGCGATCTCACCCACCGCAAACTGATTCCGGCCCTGTTTGAACTCTTCCTTCAGCGGCGTCTCCCTAGCGAATTCGCCGTGTTGGGTTGTGCCCGCAGACCGTGGAGCGATGAGGAATTCCGCAGCAAGATGGCGGAGGCCCTGGGTGACAAGGTCACCGACAACCAACAGGCCTGGGATCAGTTCTCCGCCGGGATGTTTTACGAGCCGGTGGATCTGCAAAAAAATGAGGATGTGGTGCGGTTGGGAAGCCGCCTGGACACCATCGACCGGCTGAGGGCAACACGCAACAACCGCACCTTCTACCTATCGGTCTCTCCCAATTACTACGGCAGTGGTTGCCGAGCCCTCGCCGATGCAGGCCTGCTGCGCGACCCGGAACGCAGCCGTGTGGTGATCGAGAAACCCTTTGGCCGCGACTACAGCAGTGCCCAAGCCCTCAACAAAGTGGTGCAATCCTGCGGGCAGGAAAACCAGATCTTCCGGATCGACCATTACCTGGGCAAAGAAACGGTCCAGAACATCATGGTTCTGAGGTTCGCCAACACCATTTTCGAACCGATCTGGAATCGCAACTACATCTCCAGCGTGCAGATCACCGCAGCCGAAACCGTTGGTGTTGAAGAACGCGCCGGCTACTACGAAAGCTCAGGTGCCCTGCGGGACATGGTGCAGAACCATCTGACCCAAATGCTGGCCATCACCGCCATGGAAACACCGGGGCGTTTTGACCCTGAAGCCATTCGCAGTGAAAAAGCCAAAGTGCTGCAGGCCGCACGGCTCGCCGATGAGCTGGAGCCATGGAACTGCTGCATTCGAGGTCAGTACGGACCTGGCGGGAGCCAATCGGCACCGCTCAAGGGCTATCGCGAAGAACCCGGAGTCGATCCCAACAGCACCACCGAGACCTACGTGGCGATGAAGCTCTTCATCGACAACTGGCGCTGGCAGGGGGTGCCGTTTTACGTGCGCACCGGGAAGCGCTTAGCCAAGCGCCTGAGCGAAGTGGTGCTCACCTTCCGGGAAGCTCCTGTGCATCTATTTGATGCTGCCGGTGGTAGCCCCACGGCCAACCAGCTGATCCTGCGCATTCAGCCCGATGAAGGAGCTGAATTCCGTTTTGAGGTGAAGTCACCAGGCTCTGGCATGCGCAGCCGACCTGTGGAGATGGAGTTCTCCTACGACGAATCCTTTGGAGAACCCTCCGATGAGGGCTATGTGCGGCTGTTGGCTGACGCCATGCTCAGCGACCCCACCCTGTTCACCCGAAGCGATGAAGTGGAGGCCGCCTGGCGCCTTTACACCCCTTTGCTGGAACTGATCGAAGACAGCCCCTGGCGACTCCCAATTCATCCCTACGAATCCCGCACCTGGGGGCCCGCTGCCGCCGATTCCATGTTGGCCCGCGATGGGTTGCTCTGGCGACGCCCCTAGGAAGCCATCTCCTCAAACAGAGAGCACAACAACCTCGGCCCACCTCTGCTGCAGCCCATGTCACCTCAGCTCACCCTTCAAACCCCCCTCGAACTTCCCCCCACAGAGGTGCCCGGCTACCTCGAACAACTGTGGACGAAGGATCAACCCTCCAGCCAAGGGGCACACACCTTCTGCCTGTTGGTCTGGCAGCCCGCCTGGGTGGAACAACAGCTGGTCCGCACCGGACGCCTGAATGGCCCCATCACCGGTGTGCAGCGAGAAGAGGTCATCACGGCTGCTCGTCAGATGGTGATCGACGGTGACCTCCCCCTGAGCATGTCGCCGCTGACCAGCAGCGTTTCCGATGCCATCAGCAACCTGCCAGGTGAGCATCAAAGCGAAGACTTACGCGGGCAGCACATCGATGCCGCCGTCAGCGCTCTGCGCCCCCGTCGGCTGATCACCCTGGCCCCCAGCCTTGATGGCAACCACCCCTTAGAAACGCTCGTGGCGGCCTACTGCCCTCTACCGGAGGAAGGCGGTGGCACCGCTGCCTGCGGGGATGTCGTGGTGCTGCGGGGTGGTCACGATGCCCTCACTCAGGGCCTCTCGATCCTCCACCCTCTCCTCCCCGAAGACCTCCCTTCCTGGGTGTGGTGGAACGGAAGCTTGGATGAGGCGCCAGAGCTTCTGAAGCAATTGACCATCCGCCCAAGGCGACTGATTCTCGACTCAGCCATGGGCAACCCAACCCATTGCCTCAACCTCTTGAGCGATCGCATCGCGGGAGGTCAATCCGTGAACGATCTCAATTGGCTGCGCTTACGCAGCTGGCGGGAAACCTTGGCCATGGTGTTCGATCCACCCCAGCGCCGTAACGCCCTGGGCCATGTGGTGCAGCTCGATATCGATGTTGAAACAGAGCATCTAGTTCAGGGATTGTTGCTAGCAGCCTGGATCGCAGATCGCCTGAACTGGACGCTGAGCAGCCGTCAATCCGACACCGATGGCAGCATCACTGCTCTGTTCAAGCGCGCCGATTCAGAACCCGTGAAGTTGCGGGTGGCACCCGTATCCATGGGGCAACCCAGCATCCATCCAGGTCAAATTGTGGGTCTGCGCCTGATCTGCCAACCCGAGGGGTTACCGGCTGCCTGCGTCATTCTCTGTGCTGAATCCGGGGGATGCATGCGTCTCGAGGCCGGAGGCATGGCGAACATGGAACTGATCGAGGAGGTTGTGCCTGTGCAGCACAGTCCGGTGGAGGCGGATGTTGCCCGTCTGCTGGAGGGAGGTCATGACACCACCAATCCACTGCTGGCAGCGGCGGCTCCACTGGCTGCCAAGCTGATCCAGTGATCCGCCTCGGGCGGGACGCTGTTGATCGCCCCTGCCCACCATGGCTTGCCTGATCGCTGCACCAGCCAGTGGCAGCGGCAAAACTCTGCTCAGTCTCAGCTTGATCGCCTGGGGCCGCAGCCGCGGCCACACGGTTCAACCTTTCAAGGTCGGACCTGACTATCTCGACCCCCAATTGCTGGGTGCGGCGGCAGGGCGCCCCTGTCGCAACCTCGATTTACCGCTTTGTGGCGAAGCCTGGGTGCATGACAGCTTCCATGGCCATGGCGGCCTCAGCCAGCTTTGCTTGGTGGAAGGGGTCATGGGTCTGTTCGATGGTGTTGGGCCCTCCAGCGACGGCAGCAGTGCTGCCGTCGCCAAGCAACTAAATCTCCCGGTGGTCCTGGTCGTGGACGCCGGAGGCCAGGCACAGTCGCTCGCAGCCCTTGTGAGGGGCTTTCAGCTCCACGATCCCGAGCTCCACATTGCTGGTGTCGTGCTCAACCGCATCAGCACACCACGCCACCGGCACTTGATGCAGGAGGTTTTGGATGGCATTGACATGCCGCTCCTGGGCTGCCTTCCTCGGAGCAACGATCTGGACTTGCCGAGCCGACATCTCGGACTCGCCCCAGCCCATGAAATTGCCGCCTTTCAGAACCGCCTCGATGCTTGGGCAGCTCTTGCCGAGGAGCATCTGAATCTCAAGGAGCTGCTGCCGCTGCTACAGGCCCCAGCCCCTGGCGAGAACCCCATTCAGCAACAACTGAATCGCCAACCACTTGAGATTCCCCTCACACCAAAACCCGTGGCAGTTGCCCGCGACCAGGCGTTCCATTTCCGTTACCCGGAAATGCAGGACTGGCTCGACGCCTTAGCCATGCCGGTGCTGCCCTGGCAGCCCTTAGCCAATGAGCCCATCCCTGAGGACGCCTGCGGATTAATCCTCCCAGGTGGATTTCCCGAACTCCACGCCCAGGAACTCAGTGAATGCGAACAGAGCATGGCCAGCCTGCGCGACTGCTTCGGGCGTCAACCGATCTATGCCGAATGCGGGGGCATGTTGCTCCTTGGCCAGAGCCTGACTGACCAGGATGGGGTGAGCCATCCCATGGCGGGGGTCTTGCCTTTTCACGCCCGTCGAGGGCGTCTGCAAGTGGGCTACCGGAAGCTGGAGGCCAACGGTGATGGGTTGGTGCTGAAACGCGGGGAACGCCTGACGGGCCATGAATTCCACCGCTGGGAATTGAGCGAAGACTCTCCAATCAACGCAGTTGGCAATCTGCGCAGCCTTTGGCAAGTTGAAGGGTGGCAGGTTGCACCGCGGAGCGAGGGATGGAGTCACCCAAGTCTTCACGCAAGCTGGGTACACCTCCACTGGGGAGGTTGCTCGACGATCTCATGCCGATGGCGCGCCGCAGTCGACGGCGCAGCGACCAAGACCGCGGTCGGTTCGTCAGCCGCCAGAAACTCAAGCCTCAAGCCCTGAAAGAGCGCTGGCGCCTGCTGGTGGAAGGCTCGGTGCAAGGCGTGGGCTTTCGCAGCGCCTGCTGCCGTAGAGCCACTGAATTGGGCTTGTACGGCTGGGTTCGGAACCTCTCGGATGGACGGGTGGAGGTGCAAGCGGAGGGAACCAGCCTCGAACTCAATGAATTGCGCCTCTGGTGTGAGCGCGGGCCCAGCACCGCCAAAGTGCGCCTGGTGAGGCTCAGCCATCTCCCCATCACCGGAGATGACTGGTTCGAAATCAGGCCGTAACGGTGGGCAGGCCAACAAAGGCATCATGAGCGACAGCAACCTATGGGCTGAGCTACTCGCTTTTGGCGCAGCCATCAGCCTGTCACCACTGCATCTAGCGGTGTTGTTGCTGCTCCTACTGGGGCCCAGGCCCCTGCAACGGGGTGCTTGGTTTGTGGCGGGCTGGATGGTCACCACCCTGGCCGCTGTGGGTGTGCTCCTCACAGTGGGCCACAGCCTCGTTCTGGATCTAACCCAAGGATCTCACCACCGCACGGGTCTCGATCTCTTGGCAGGAGGTGCCCTGATCGCCCTCGGAGCCAAGGAACTTTTAGGCGCATGGATCGAGCAAGATCAGCCCCCCGGCTGGACCCAAAGCATCAGCCGGTTTGTGGCCATGCCGATCCCTGTTCTGGTGGGGTTGGGCAGCCTCACCGAGCTCGCCAGCCCCGACGATCTGCTGTTGTTCGCCAAAGCAGCAGGCGTCGTGCTGGCGGCTGGGCTTCCTGCCCGGCAAGAGCTGGTGGGGATGCTGCTCTTCAGTGCCGCGGCCAGTGTGTTGATGCTGATGCCCCTGATGGCGACAGTGATCAGTCGCGAGAAGGTGCTGCCCATGCTCGAACAGGGAAAGCAATTGCTGTTCTCCCACGGAGATGTAGCCGTGGGAGGGATGAGCCTGGCCCTCGGGGTGTATCTGGGTTGGCAAGGGGTGAGCGGGCTAATGCTCACTTAAACCCCTCGGCCAGGGCCTGGTTCCAGGGCAAGGGGTTTTTTGAAGCACTACCCACCAGGTACACCCCATGGCGGGCGCGACTCACTGCCACATAGGCCAATTGGCGATGAAAGGTTTGCCGTTCCGGAGGCAACCCTTGCAATACCCGAGGGAAGACATCATCAGCCACAAACACCTCACCGAAACTGCTCCCCTGGCTGCGGTGCACTGTCAGCACAGCGGCAGGCCCCAGTGAGGCGAACGCATCACGAATCAGGAAAAAGCGACGCCAGAGGGAGCGACCGTTGCGCTTCCCGGCATCACGGGCCTGCTGACGCAGACGCTGGAGAACCCGGTCCAGCTGCTGCCGCGACTCACTGCCCACCGGCGGCAACAGTCGCAGCATCAATTCCAGTTCCCCACAGCGCACACGAGCATTCAGGGTCTCAATCACTGGTGTTCCCAAGCCATCGAGCGACAGCTGCCCACCACCGTTGAGGTCCACATCACTCAGGCCGAATTGCAGCAAGTCGCACTGTTCTGGTGTGACGTCCTCCACCAACAGCTCCCGGTTGGATCCCAGCACCAAATCAGGCTCCTCGCCGGTTTCACCACCATCCCTGGAGGCAGGTGCCATCACCGCCGTCCGGGTGATCAACACCTCACCGGGCAGCACTGGCATCTGATCAGCCATCTCACCATGAATGGCCCGGCGGGCATGGGGCACAAGCTGCTCAAGGCTGCGGTTGGTCCAGCACAAAATCCGCGCCGCATCGGGGTTATCCGACACAGACGCTTGCTTCAGCGCCTCCTGAGCCCGCACCAACCAAGAAGACCGTTCCAGGCTCGCCACATGGCCTTGGTCCGACCTCAAAGCTGGCAGGAGAGGCGGACGCTCGCAGCTGAGCTGTCCGCTGCGTAAGCAGTTGGCCAACTGCAGCACCGGGCCCTGGTGACGCACCACTTGCTTCAAACAGGCTGTTTCGGCACGTTTCATGCCAAATACAGGGCTGTCGACTTCGCCCACCGGTGGAAGCTGAGCCGGATCGCCCACGAACACCAGGCGCGTACGAAACGGGTGGGCGCACTGCAGAGCGATTTGCAGCAGGGAGCTATCGACCATGGAAGCCTCATCAATCAGCACCAGGCCGAGATGCTCGAGGGCCATGGCCGTCTGTTCTGTGGATTCACACAGCTCCCGATCCCCCTGTCGCTTGAGCTTCAAGCGCAGCAAGCGATGGATGGTGGAGGGGTACCAAGTGGGTTGCAGACCCTCCTGACTCAACGCCTGGCGCAAGACCCCCACAGCTTTGTGGGTCGGTGCCACCACGGTCCAACACAGACCGGTGGCCTCCACAAGCCGCAGCAAACGCATGGAGAGAAAGGTTTTCCCGCTGCCGGCAAAACCACTCAGGACGTAGGGAACTCCAGGCTCTGAGCTCTGCAACCAACGGGCAAATCCCTCGGCAGCTTGGCGCTGGTCAGCCGTGAGATCGGCCGTGAACTCCTCGCCAAGGGGCTTCGAGGCACTCACCCGATCGCCTGACCGATGCGCTGAGCCACCTCTAGGGGAGAGCCAAGCAACGCGAGACCTGGCAAAGCAATAGCAGGGCCTAGCAAACTGCCGACCAACACCTCAAGCCGGGAATGGCCCAACGTCTCTTTGAGGGCCTTGGCAGGCGGTTCATCCCAAGCCTCATTGGGTAGGGCATTGACTCGGGCCGCAGTGAAACCAGCAGCGCGGCGAATGCCACTGGCGTCGTACATCACCACAAAGGCAACGGTGGCCGCCAAAGCGAACAACGGATCGTTGAAACCGTTCTGCCAACCCACACCCGCAGCCGTTCCAGTGACGAGGGCGGAATGGCTCGAAGGCATGCCACCCGTTTCGATCAACACTGCAGGTCGCCAGCGGCGATGCACAACGAGCTCGATTAACAGCTTTGAAAGTTGGGCCAGGCCACAGGCGATCAGGCCCCAGGCCAGCACCTGGTTATCGAGCAGCTGAACAGCGGACGCGGCACTGGCAATCAACGGCATGGCCATGGTTAACGATCGCGACCGATCACGTAATCCGCCAAAGCCAGCAAGGGGGCAGCCTGAACGGAACTGCCATTAGCGGGCTGGAAAGCATCGAGGGATGTCTTGGCCTCTTGAATCAGGGTCTTGGCCCGCTCACGGGATTCCTCAAGGCCCAGCAGTTTGGGATAGGTGGTCTTGTCGGCAATCAGGTCCTTCCCAGCGGTCTTTCCAAGAACGTCGCTGCTGGCCGTGACATCGAGGATGTCATCGACGATTTGAAAGGCCAAACCAATGCCCCGGGCGTAGGTGCGCAACGAGTTCAGTTGGTCTTCATCCGCTCCGCCGATCAGAGCACCGGTGATGACGCAGGCCTTGAGCAAAGCACCGGTCTTGTGCAAATGGATGTACTCGAGAGTCTCGAGATCCACTTCCTTGCCTTCGCACTCAAGGTCCACGACCTGACCGCCCACAAGACCTGGAGCACCCGACACCAAGGACAGCTCTCCCACCACCTTCAACAAGCGGTCCGCAGGCACCCCTGGACTGCGCAAGGCCACCATTTCGAAGGCTCGGGTTAGCAGGGCATCTCCAGCCAGGATGGCGACAGCGTCGCCGTACACCTTGTGATTGGTGGGACGCCCACGACGCAGATCGTCGTTATCCATGGCCGGAAGATCGTCATGGATCAGCGACATGGTGTGGATCATTTCCAGCGCCACAGCGGTGGGCATCGCCAGGGCGGGGTCACCACCAGCAAGCTCACAGGCCGCCAAACACAAAATCGGACGCAGCCGCTTTCCTCCCGCGAGCAGTGAGTACCGCATCGCTTCTCGGAGTGACTCCGGGCGCTCAGGGCCAAGAGAGTCATCCAGAGCGGCCTCCACAAGCTGCTTCTGGGCCGCGAGGTAGGCGTTGAAATCGAAGCTTTGTTGATCACCCCCTGACCGGGCGCTCTCGGAACTGGTCGCCGCGGCGGTCATGGGGAGGTCAACGCTGGCGGGATTCTCTCAGGCCAAGGGCCAGCCCACCAGCACCAGATACAGATCGAGGTGATCGAATCGGGATTTAAACCACCAAATCATCAAGCCCATGGGGCAGCCCATGGCGCCTCGACCAGGCCACCACAGTGTTGACCAACAGCATGGTCACGGTCATCGGCCCCACACCTCCTGGCACCGGTGACAAGGCCGAAGCGATGCCATCGAGCTCCTCAGACCTGACATCACCACACAGCTTGGCTTTCGCTCCCTCCGGAGCATCGGCTGGCGGAGGGAGGCGATGGATGCCCACGTCCACCACAACAGCTCCTGGGGACACATGGTCGGCGCCAATCATCCGAGGCCGCCCTGCCGCCACCACCAACACCTCCGCCTGGCGTGTGATGGATGGCAGATCAACCGTGCGGGAGTGGGCAACAGTCACGGTGGCATTCGCCGCCTGGAGCATGAGTGCCATGGGTTGGCCCACAAGGATGCTCCGGCCCACCACAACCGCTCGCTTCCCTTCCAAAGACAGTTGATGACGTGCCAGCAAAGCCATCACCCCCGCAGGGGTGCAACTCCGAGGCCCGGGCTCACCCTTCAACAAGCGACCCAGGTTGAGGGTGTGCAATCCATCGGCATCCTTATCGGGATCAATGGCCGCCAGAAGGGGCCCCTCATCAAGACCTGATGGAAGGGGCAATTGGAGCAAAATGCCATCCACCCGTGGATCGGCATTCAGCGCCGCAATCGCTGCCAGCACGTCTGCTTGCGAACTGCTACCGGGCAGGTGGGAGCCATAACTGGCCACACCGATTCGAGCACAGGCCTTCTCTTTGTTGGCCACATACACACCGCTGGCGGGATCATCCCCCACCCGCAAGACCGCTAGACCTGGAGGTCGACCGGCCTGCGCCGTACCTGCGGCAATTTCTGTGCGCAGACGTTCCTCCAACTCAGCTGCGAGCTGTTTGCCATCCAGCCTCAGAGCCATCGCAGGCGATATCGCTACCTCCAGCATGCCCTTCCGATGGAGCTAGCGTTTGGATTCAACGCCTCCTGCTGTGCTTCGCCCCCCTCGCTTGCGCCGGCTCTGGCACAGCTGGCTGCGCAACGAATCTCCCCGAAGGCCTTTGCTGCGCTGGCTGGGGATCCAAAAGGCCGGTCTGCTGGTGGTGTGCCTGCTGGTGGCGTTTGTCTCCAGCTGGCCCTGGCTCACCGAACCCAACCTGCGGCCAGGGGTACCTGCCCCTTTTGATGCCACAGCCCCCAAAGATGCCTTGGTGGTCGACAGCGAGGCCCTCGAGCAGCGCCGCAGCAACTTGGTGCCTCGCACATTTGTGCAGGTGATTGACCGCCAGGAAAGCCAACGCCTGCGTGAACGACTGGAGAGACAACTCAACGAACTTCAACAGGTTGCCCGCAGCGACGCAGCGGAAAGAGTCGGTCCGGTGAACTTGACTCCAGAGGAGCAAGGCTGGCTCACCCGCCAGACCAACGCCTCCACCCAGCGATGGCAAAACGCCCTTCGCGATGCTGGCAACCGCATGCTCAGCCAGGGGCTTGTGAACACCCTGGCGGTGACACAACTGCGCGAAGCCGCAGCTCTGCAGCTGGAGCAACTCGGTGAACCAGGCGATCCAGCACGCACCCTCGGCAGCAAACTTCTCGCCAGCTCGTTCCAGGGCTCCAGCAACCTGCGCACCGATCCAGTTCTCAGCCAGCGCAAAATCGAGGCCTTGATCACCAAGCAAGGC
The DNA here is from genome assembly GCA_018623675.1 of Synechococcus sp. HW_metabat.54. Lineage (GTDB taxonomy): Bacteria > Cyanobacteriota > Cyanobacteriia > PCC-6307 > Cyanobiaceae > Synechococcus_C. The sequence continues at coordinate 10,907 of JAAZVJ010000015.1, forward strand.
ATCCCCACCATCGAAGTCACGAAGGGCAGCTTGATCACCCGCAAGGGAGAACCCATTAGCCCTCAGGCCTATGCCGTTTTGGATTACTTCGGTGAGGTGAAACGCACCCCTCGCTGGGGGCAATGGGCGTTCAGATCCACCGAAGCCTTGGCTGGTTGTGGCGTGCTGCTGCTACTGATGCGGCGTGAACGGCCCCGGCTCGAAGCGGCCCACGGATTTTTAGCCCTCGCACTTCTGCTGCTCGTGCAGGGAAGCAAGCTCTGGTTTGGGGCCGCCGTGAGTCCATTGGCGGTGTTGGTACCGCCCACCCTGCTGCTCGCCCAAGGCCTGGGCACAAGCTGTGGTTTGGCCTGGCTGGCCATCGCCAGCCTGCTCTGGCCCCTCCCCGTGAATGGGCTCGGCGAAGGTCGACTGATGATTGCGGCCGGCATTGCCGTCGTGGCAGCACTTCAGGCCGGTCGCGTGAGAAGCCGGGCCCAGTTGCTGCAAC
>JAAZVJ010000177.1 GCA_018623675.1 Synechococcus sp. HW_metabat.54
CCGAGCCGTCTCAACCCGAACCTCCGGGCCCCGAAGCTTTCGACCTGTCTGGCCCATCGTTGGCCCTTGTGGCCTTTGCTTTGGCTCTAGCAAGCGTTGGTTTCCCAGTCGCTGCCGTTCTGACTGATCGACCGGCTGGTGTGATCACTAACCCCATTGCGCAGGACCGCGATGGATCTCCGCTCCCTTCCTCCCTCGCCGTCACCGGGTCTCGTCAACCTGGTGGTTGAAATCCCTGCAGGGAGTCGTAATAAATACGAATACCTCGCATCAGCGGGGGTCATGGCGTTGGACCGAGTTCTTCACTCGTCTGTGCGCTACCCCTTCGATTACGGATTTATTCCCAACACCCTCGCGGAAGACGGATCACCCCTCGACGCCATGGTGATCATGGCTGAACCCACCTTTGCCGGCTGTTTGATTGTTGCTCGGCCGATCGGGGTGCTGGATATGCACGACACCGGCCATTACGACGGCAAGATTTTGTGTGTGCCGGTGGCGGATCCAGGCCAGAAGGCCATTGAAAGCATTCGCCAGATTGCCCCCAATCAGCTCGAGGATGTGGCTGAGTTCTTTCGTGTTTACAAGAGCATCGAGGGGCGTGTGACGTCGATCGGGGGGTGGCGGGATGTTGATGCTGTGCTTCCCCTGCTTGAGCAGTGCATCGCAGCAGCCAGTCTCACGATCGAGACCGGGTGACGATCCAGATGAATTCATTGCAGAAGCGCCGGAATGCGTCCGCTTGCTTGTAAGTTGGTGCCCGCCCAGCATGTGAACGACCCGTGCCCACCATCCGTTTTGAGCAGGAAGGCCAGCAGGTCGGTTGCATCGAAGGAGCGAATCTCCGCAAAGCGGCATTGGATGCCGGCATCAACCCCTACAAGGGTCTCAATAACCTCAACAACTGTGGTGGTGTAGGCCAGTGCGGCACCTGTGTGGTGGAAGTCGTTGAGGGTGCTCAGAACCTGTCTCCTCGCAGCGATGTGGAAGAGGTTTATCTGGCTGACCGACCGGCGAACTACCGCCTCAGCTGCCGCACCAGCGTCAATGGCGACGTCACCGTGCGCACCCGCCCTGCCGACGGCGCTGGTACCGGTTCCAACAGCCTGATCGGTGCCGTGAAGAATCTGTTCGGGAAGTGATCCTTGGCTGACACGCTGCGTGTCTGGAGTTACTCCCGCTGTTCCACCTGTCGCAAGGCGTTGACATGGCTGGATCAGCAGGGAGTTTCTTATGAACTGGTGGATATCACCGAAGACCCACCCTCCCGGGACTTGCTCGCGGAGGCAACTTCTTTTTTTGGCAAGCGGGCTCCCCTGTTCAATACCAGTGGTCTTAGTTACCGCGCTCTCGGTTCAGCAGTCGTCAAAGCGATGACCGATGACCAAGCCCTGGATGCCTTGGCAGCTGATGGCAAGTTGATCAAACGTCCTTTTGTGGCTCTGCCAGGTGGCCAGTTTTTGGTTGGCTTCAAGCAGGATCAGTGGGAAGAGGCTCTTCAGCGCTGAAGTTGAGGCCGTCCAATTCGATGATCAGTTCATTGATGCCGCCTTGGGCACGCAGCTGACGCAGGCTTGCGCGTTTCAGCTCTTCTAAGAACGCAGTCACCAGCTCCTGACTGCGGTCAAGGACTGGACCTTGTTCCAACGTGCGCGCGAGTTCATCCCAGAACCGATCCAGCACCTCGATCGAGAGGTCTTCCATTTCGAGATCGCGTTTGCCCAAGCGGTCTCCTGCACTGCGTGAAACCCCTAGAAGGGCATCCACCATGCTTCCAGCCAGCTGACGGCTGAATTCAGTCTCTGCTTTTTGCAGTGGTGCTAGATCCCTCAAAGGCGCTGGCACCATCACGTCGTTCAAGCTGCGTTGCAGGGCGTGGCCAAATAAAGCAACGAGTTGGGGGCGCATCCCAGGCCCCACTTGGGTGAGCAACAATGGCAGCCAAAGCCGCAGTAACTCTGCGAGTTCTCGCTCTCCGCTGTCGTTCAAAGACTGGTGGCTGCGCAAATTGCGAATGCGCTGAGGCAGTTGCGGTGAGCGGATCAGCTGTTGCATTGCATCGAGGATGCGCACCGTGAGCACTTCGAACAGTTCCAGCGCCAGCACGGCCACCACAGCGCGGCTCACGACGGTGCGCAGTGGCTCCAACTGGATCAGTTGTGCCGTGGAGAGTCGCTCGGTGACGGGCACGATCCGTATTAACCGCCAGAACGGCAGCAGCAACGGCAGGTCAATCCATCGCCTCAGCAGGGCATCACGCCAGCGGATTCCGGGATAGCGACGTTTGAGTCGCCACGTGCGCAGCAGAATGTCGATCAGAAAAAGGATCTGGAAGGGTGTGTCGATCCGCCATGAATGGTCGATCGGTAAGCCGTTTTCGTTGATGCCTCGCCAGTAGTTGGTCGCCGCCAACGGCAGGATTGATCGTTTCCAGAACGCCAGCTCCTGTTCCCAGTTGTTGCTGCTGAGGTAGGAGTCCCCCAGAAGGTGGGCCGCGGCTTGTTTGGGGGAATCACGGCCTGCCCGTGCCCTCAGACGATTCTTGAGTTTTTCCAGCGTGCCGGCGTTGCCTGATCCCACGAAAGGGTTTTCATCGATCAGCTGGCTGTTACGTACCACCATTTCCAGGCGCAGTTGGCGGGCTGCCGGGCTGTGGATGCCCTGCTTCTGGGCAACCTTTTCCAGTTCCTTGAAATGGTGGATGTAGGCCTTGGTGTCACGGTGGGGTTCGATCCCCTTCACCGGGTCGTAGATCGGTGTGATGTCGGGCAGCAACGGCAAGGGAATGCCGAGCCCCACGGTGGGAAGCGGGTACAGGGTGCGTTGGAGCCAGAAGCTCCGCAACGGCACGTAGGTGACGTCAAACACCACCCAGGCCAAATTCGCAGCGGCGATCAAGGCCAAGGCCTTGTCCCAGCGACGCCAGAACCGGTCAGTCGCGGTGGCCTGCAATCCTTGCCAGCGGGGGCGGACCATGAAGTCTTTTGCCTAGTCCCAGGCTAGAAGCAGACACCCATCACGCCTATCCTGACCACAACATTGTTTCTGAGCTGACTTGGGCGACGCGCAGAAGGACGGGCAATCCAGCGATTCCTCCATGAAGGACGCGCCACCCCAAGATCAACCAGCTTCAACGAAGAACAAGCTTGCGCACAAGTCGCATCCTTTCTGGGATGTGTGGGCTCCTGTTTTATTCACCGTGGGCCTTTATTTCGGCCTGCGCCACTTTGTGGCAGAGGCGCGTTTCATTCCCTCTGGCTCCATGCTTCCAGGGCTGCAAATCAACGACCGCTTGTTGGTGGAAAAGCTCAGCTATCGCTTCCGTAAGCCTGAGCGGGGCGAGATTGTGGTCTTCAACTCACCCCACGCCTTTGACCCTGCTTTGCGCAGTCAGGCGGAGCCCTCCGGTTTGCA
>JAAZVJ010000016.1 GCA_018623675.1 Synechococcus sp. HW_metabat.54
ATGGAAGTGATGCACGAGCGCAACGCTCACAACTTCCCCCTCGACCTGGCTGCTGCCGAGTCCACTCCTGTGGCTCTGCAAGCTCCTGCCATCGGCTGAGGCTGAAGTCCAAACAACGGCTCAGCTCAGCTGAACCGGAAAGCCCCCTCTTCGGAGGGGGCTTTTTGTTGGCTGCTTTTCAGGCTTGGCTGCTTGTCAGGCTGCGACCGTGGCCATGTGGCGAATCAGATCGATGCATTTGCAGCTGTAGGCCCATTCGTTGTCGTACCAGGCCACCAGTTTCATGAACTGATCGTTGAGAGCCATGCCAGCCCCGGCATCGAACACCGAGGTGCAGCTTTCGCCCAGAAGGTCATTCGACACGATTGGATCTTCGGTGTATCCCAAGATTCCAGATAAGCCGTTCTTCGAAGCCGCTTTCATGGCCTGTTTGACCTCGTCGTAGCTCGTTGGGCGAGCGATGTTGACTGTGAGATCCACCACCGAAACGTCGGGTGTGGGAACGCGGAAGGCCATCCCGGTGAGTTTTCCATTCAGCTCAGGAATGACGCGCCCCACCGCCCGGGCGGCACCGGTGGAACTGGGGATGATGCTCTGACCAGCCCCTCTCCCCCCGCGCCAGTCCTTGAGAGAGGGGCTGTCAATTGGTTTCTGGGTCGCGGTGGTTGCGTGCACTGTGGTCATCAGGCCACTCACGATGCCGAAGTTGTCGTTGACGACCTTGGCTAAGGGGGCAAGGCAATTGGTGGTGCAACTTGCGTTCGAAACGATGTCTTGGCCGTTGTATGTGGTGTGATTGACACCCATCACAAACATCGGGGTGTCGTCTTTCGACGGTGCGCTCATCACCACCCGCTTGGCACCCGCCTCGAGGTGTGCACGCGCTTTATCGGCTGTGAGGAACAACCCGCTGCTTTCCAGCACGTAATCGACGTTCACGTCACCCCAGCGCAGTTGACCGGGGTCTCTTTCTGCTGTGACACGAATGGTCTGACCATTGACAACGAGATGTCCGTTTTCGACGGCAATGTCGCCGGGGAAGCGTCTGTGGGTTGAGTCATACCGAAGTAAGTAGGCGAGGTAGTCCACAGCGATCAAATCGTTGATCGCCACCACCTCCACATCGGGGCTTGCCATCGCCTGTCGGAAGGCCAGTCGTCCAATGCGCCCGAAGCCATTGATGCCGATGCGGATGGTCATGCAATACCCGGGGTCTTTATTGGATTTATAGAGGTAAAAAAACGACCTGGATGACTTCCTTTTGAGGACGAAAACACAAACGGGTCTCTGCCAGCCTGAACTCAGCTTTCAATCGGCATGGATCACACCAACCCTGAGGCGATGTGCGCCATTTGCGCGTTGCATGGTGATGAAGAACGTCTGTCGAAGGACCTGATCTGGCGCGGTGATCGCTGGCTGTTGCGTCATCACCCCCGGCCGGCCCCTTTGGTGGGGTGGTGTGTCTTGGATTCCATCCGACACCTGGGGGGACCGTTGGATTTCAACAACGAAGAGGCCGCCTCTTGGGGCGGGATGGTTCAGCGGGCCTCCCAACTGGTGAAGACACTCAGTGGCTGTGATCGGGTGTATGCCATCGCCTTTGGTGAGGGGGCTCGGCATTTGCATCTGCATTTGATCCCGCGCCACGGCAGTGATCAGCGCACGACGGCTTGGTCGGTGGCGGATCTCTATCGCCATGTGGAATCTGATCAGCAACCCCCGGCTTGTTCGGGTGAAGTTTCTGCGTTCGTAGAAGCTGCGCGCCGTGCTGTGGCTGACAGCTGGTTGTGACGCTGCTGGTTGTGATGCTGTTGAGAGGAGCAGACCTCTGTTTTCCGCCTGACATTGCAAGCCAGAGCGCAATACAACGAAAGATTGCCACCTCAGCGTTTGTTGGCGCCATCAGGCAGGCTGATGGCGTTCATCTCTTGGAATGCGATGCCTCTGCTGTTTGCTTCTCAGACGGCTCCCGGTGGTCCTGCCGTGATTCTTCCGGCCCTGCTGATTGCTGGCATTCTTGTTGCTCTCTCCCAGGTCTTCGTGCCTAAAGGCGATCAGTAAGGCCCAAGTCGTGTGACGCATTCAGCGCCACACGCAGCACCAAGACGCACCGCCTCCATGGGTGACCAGCCGGCAGCGAGCCCGGCGGTCACCCCGGCGGCAAAACTGTCTCCGCAGCCATAGGACTCCAAAGCTGGAGCAGGTGCAGTCACAGCGTTGAATCTCCCCCCCGGGTACAAGGTGCCTCCCGCTTCCCCTTCGGTGGCAATGGTGAGTTGAGGCTGGGGATTCAGGCTTCCCTCTGGCAGCTGTTCGCTGGGGTCGAGGGCACTGCCGATCAAGGCATCAATCGACACCGCTGCCTTCTGAAGTACGGGCAGACGTAGTCGTGGGGTGACCGTGAGGACGCGGGCTCGACGCGCATGCTTGAGTCCCTCGGCGTCCACGGCCGAGACAAACACCCCATCACAGTCCGCCAGGCGCTCCCATGGCAAGGGATCACTGGCTTCTGGGGTATGGCGATCACCGATCACGGTGATCGCGCGATCCCCTCCTGCGTCCACCAGGCTGATGCCTCTGCGGCTTGGACCTTGCCGCCATGCCACGTAGGGGTCGACCCCTAACTCCCGCAGCCGTTCCACGCTGCGCTCGCCGATGGAATCCCTGCCGAGGGCTGTAAAAAAAGGAATGCGTTGGCCAGTCAGGCGGGCCAATTGCACCGCGACGACCGCACCAGCCCCTGCCGGTTCTTCGAGGTCACGCAGCGACCGGCTGATCAGGCCCGGCTGCGGCAGGGCATCCACCTGGAGAAAGGTGACCCATTCCTGGTGGCCCACAACGGCCAGCTTTAGATCAGAGAGGTTGCTCAAGGAATAGGAAGCAGCGACTTGGCTGCATCTCGGATCTGCACCTGCACCTCACCACCGATCTCGTTGACCTTCACGGAACCGTTCACGTGGAGTGGCGCATCGTCTTTGCTGGAAACGATTAAGGGGGCACCGTTCTCTCCTTGCACGGAAACCGGTGCCTTCACGGCCTCAACCGCCACTCCGCCCTTCACGTCCACGCTTCCTTTCACAGGAAGCGTTTTTGCCGCAGCAATGCGCAGGGTGTCGGCGCCTTTGATGTGGAGTGGCTGTTGCGACGTGTTGATTGTCAGCTCCCCCACAAGTTTTACGGGAAGGGGTTGATCGAGAGGAAGCGCAATGGGAATGGGTTGTTTGAGGATTTGGATTGCTGCAACCGCGAGAGCCCAAGCCGTTAGGGCGAATGCGGCCGGCCAACGACAGGCAAAGGCCAAACGAAACCAATGAGGAGGTTCAGGCATCAATCCCCGTTCGGCCTCCTGCATTGGGTTATCGAGCATTGTTTGTGCTCAGGTTTTATCAGCTGAAGCCTGGGCTTTCACTGTCTTGGCATCGACCGTGATGGACCAAGCCCGCGCTTAGAGCTCGTATTCCTCTTCAAAGGTGGCCAAGAGACCTTTGTAGAGGGCAAGCGTTGCTTCGGTCTGATCCGTAAATCCTTCGATTTTGTAGAGCTCATTGAGCTCCTTTGCAGCCAGGTGGATCTGGGCGAAGGCCTCGGCGTACTCGTTTTGGATGTCTTCTTCGGTGATGTCTCGGATCATCGCCGAGATGAACTCCACCTTTTTCTGGGCTGCGGCGATGTCCGCCTCCATCTCTTTGTTCAGCTTGCGCCGCTTGCGGGCCATCCCTTGTTTGACGGGGCCAGTCACCCTAGGCCGGCCCGGACAGCTGATTGGGTGATACCGAAACCTGCTCAGAAGCAGAAAGGAAGCATCTTGGTGCTGCAGGCGGCATAGCCGTCAACAAGCGGACCAAGACCGATTTGATGGATGATCCCTTGGCCGGTGAGGGCCTCGGTCAGTACGCCGATCACAAAGCCGAGCATGGCGGCGCGGCCGTTGAACCGCTCCACCTGCGCTAGTTGCTCAGTGTGGATGGAATGGGCTGCACTGTCTTGGAACCACTTCTCGTTGGCTTGCTGATTTGCCATCGCAACCTCGTCGTGAATGCAAATAATTGTAACGGAGGTTTGACGGATATCTCTTTGCCTGAAGCTGCTTCTCTTATTCCTGCGTCTTCCAGTGGCAAATCGGCCCTTGGCCGTGGCCAATCGCCAGAGCGTTGCGAAGGCCCTGTTTGACATAGGCCCGTCCTGCGTCAATGGCCGTGGCCAAGGGCCGCGATTGAGCGAGTCCGGCGGTGATGGCTGCAGAAAGGCTGCAGCCAGTGCCGTGGCTGTGGGGGGTATTGATCCATTCGCCCTGGAGCCAGTGCGCTTCTCCGTCAAAGAGGAGATCTCGGCCACCCTGCGCCTGCTTGCCGCCGCTTTTCAGAAGCACTGCTCTTGCTCCTTGCGCATGGATCTCTGCTGCTGCTCGCTCGGCGCTGGCGTCGTCGCTGATGATCTGGCCGCTCAGCAGCTGTGCCTCGTGGCGATTTGGGGTCAGGAGGGTGGCCAGCGGCAGTAACTCGCGGCGGATCGCAGCGACTGCATCCGGCTCCAGAAGAACGGCACCTGTGCGACTCACCATGACGGGGTCGATCACGACCGGGATCTGCCAGTCCTTCAGCTGCTTGGCTGTGGTTTGAATGAGCTCGTGGTTGAGGAGCATGCCCGTTTTCACGGCCTTCACCTGCAGGTCGTTCCGCACGGTTTCGATCTGGGCCTGAAGGCCTTCTGCTGGAAGTGGGTCGACGCGTGTGACGCCCAGGGTGTTCTGCGCGGTGACACAGGTGATCGCTGAGCAGCCGTGCACTTCAAAGGCCATAAAAGTGAGCAGGTCGGCTTGGATGCCGGCGCCGCCCCCTGAATCGCTTCCGCCGATGGTCAGTGCAATCGGAGGGGTGAGGTGCTCCGAATTGGTGGCAATGGTGGCTTCGGTCATCAGGGTTTGCGCCAAGTGACAGGTTTTCGGCGATTCGGGTAGAGCTCGGTGCAAAGCGGGCAGACCGTGCCATCGCAGCCACGGGCGCTGCAGTATTCCCTGCCGTAAAAAATGATCTGGAGGTGCAGTTTGTTCCAGGCTTCCTCTGGGAAGAGCGCTTTGAGGTCTCGCTCGGTGCGCTGCACGCTCTCCCCTGAGCTCAATCCCCAGCGTTGTGCCAAGCGGTGGATGTGGGTGTCCACAGGAAATGCTGGAACGCCGAAGGCCTGGGCCATCACCACGCTGGCGGTTTTGTGACCCACCCCAGGTAGGGCCTCCAATTCCTCGAAGCTTGCTGGAACTTCCCCGTCGTAGGCGGTGGTGAGGATCTGGGAGAGTTTTTTGACGTTGCGGGCCTTGGTTTTGGCCAGCCCCAGCTGGCGAATGTGCTGAAGGATTTCCTCCTCTTCCAGCTTGGCCATGGCTTCCGGAGTGGGGCCCGCCGCGAAGAGGGCTGGGGTGACCTCGTTCACTTTTTTATCGGTGCACTGGGCGCTCAGCAGTACGGCAATCAGCAGCGTGAAGGGGTCGCTGTGATCCAGGGGGATGGGGGTTTCTGGGTAGGTCTCGTTCAGGCGCTCAAGAATGCGTTCGGCGCGCTCGCGTTTCTTCAAGGCTGGCTGGCGCCTCAGGCGACCGAAAGCTAGCCGCAGAACACAGAGGGTTGATTCGTAGCAATTGATACCGTTTTAAAGTTCCGTTAAGGAAATTAGGTGTCTGTCCGTTGGAGTGCGCCCGTAATTCCAGAGTGATGCTCCTGGAGCGGACCCATGACAAAAGCCGGCACTCCCCGACGCGGAACCAGCCTCAAGTGGGAATCAAACGGAGAGTTGGCAGGCGCTGATCTTCGGCACATCCTGCAGCGATTGCAGGATGCGGATCCCCAGGCTCAAGGCTTGAACAGTTGTGATCTCGCCAGCCATTCAGAAACGCAGCCATCCGCTTGATCGATGGGTTTGGGGGATGGCTTAGCCGCGACTGATTGCGCCTAGCCTCTTGCCATTGCGTCGACGCCGATGAACCCTGTGGTGCGTGGAGTCCTTTATGTCTCCGTATGGGTTGTGCTCTGGGGCACGGTGGCGTCCTTGATCGACTGGGTGTTGCTCACCGGTGAGGTCTACGGCACAGGTTCCTTGGGTCAGGCGTTCACCTTCATTGCCTATGGCGCTGCTTCTGCAGTGTTGGCCGTGAGGCTCTCCGGTCGTTTCCTGAACCAGGATCAGGAGTAATCCCTGGGCTGGGTTGCGTCCTCTGACGCTTCAGCTCGGCTCCGGGTTGCGGGCGCAGCCAAGGGCAGCCAATACACCGCCGATAAAGCCGCTGAAATGTCCAATCCAGCTCACTCCAGGGGGCGTGGCCCAGGGGAGTAATCCCACCAGCGAACTGCCGTAAAGGCTGATCACCAACACGGTCAGCAGCAGGCTGATCAGGCGACGTTCAATGAGTCCGATCAGCACCAAGTAGCCGAGGAGCCCGTAGACCACGCCGGAGAGCCCATGGCTGCCGACAGGCCAGAACAACCAGATGGGAATCTCCATCAGGATCACTCCTGCCCAGACCCATAGATAGGCCCTTAACCCTTGGCTGATCACCAGATAGCTGAGGGGCAGAAAAATCAGTGTGTTGGTCAGAAGATGGCCAATCCCTCCATGGCTGAAGGGTGCCGTGAGCAGCGTCCACCACGGACTACCCGGTGCCAAGGGCAGGTTCCAGCGTCCAGCGAAGAGTGCAGCATCGATCAGTTCCTGAAGCCATGCGATACCGACCAACACCAGGGGAAGCACGATCGACCATGGCGCGGACTGACTCTTGCCGGTTGTGGGTGAGCTCAGGGGTTGAGGTCGCACGCGTTCCATCCATCTTCTGCCAGCCAGCGGCGGCGCCGATGCGGACTGCCGCTGAGTTCGAGTAACTCCACACTGTTGATCTCCAGGCTCAGCAATTGAAAGTTGGCAGGAGTTGGCGTGCCATCGGCAATCGCCTCCGGGAAGTTGGCGTTCGGGTCTTTGATGGCTCCAGGTTCAGGCCATCCCCAGAGGGCGCGTCCTTCAGGGCGGAGTTGTTCCCAGTGCAGTTGCTCCAGATGCCCTTGTTGCTGCGGATCGAGCTGGAGGGCATGACCACGGAAGCGAAACTGACAACGTGCTTTGGGCAGTAGCCAGCACACCTCGAGGCGTGGTTCGTTGTCCAGCTCGTGGGCTTTGGCGCTGCGGCCGTCGGTGAGCAGTTCCAGCGTGGCCCCGTCACGCCATCCTCGGAATACCAGGGTGCGAACCCTGGGGCTGCCATCACTCGCAATGGTGGCGAGCTGGAGCCAGCGACTCATGGGCGAGCGCCCTTCACGGTGCCTGGCCGCCTTTAAGAGGGGACGCCAGGGTGGAAGGGTGTCAGGCATGGGACGTCATTGCACACGAAAGGTCACGCCCATGACGGCCGTGATGTCTTTCCAGATGGTGCTGGTGTCATAGGAGCCGTAGCTGCCCATCCGCGTGGAATTTGGCACGGTGATTTGGAACGTACCGGTGTCAGCTTTGGTGATGGCTCCGATTCCCGAGCCCGCTTGCTGGGCAATAGCAACGGCTCGGTTTTTTGCGTCTGTGGTGGCCTTCGCCAACATGTCGACTCGTTTTTCGCTCAGTCGGGTGAAGGTGTAGGCGGGAGGAGAGATGTTGATGGGAACTCCCTGGCCCACCAGATCGCCGATGCGTTGCGAAACCCCGTTGACCAATTCAACGTTTTTGCTGCCGATCAGAATGGGTTGCCGCGCGGTCCAGCTGGTGCTGACCAAGGCCCCAGTCACCCGATTGCGGGACTCTTGGCGGTGCGTTTGCAGCATGCCGAGGCTGATGGCCTGGCTGGGGATGTTTTGGGCTTTTAAAAACTCCAGGGTGCGTTTCAGCTGCGGCTGCAAAGTCCGATAGGCCTCTTGCTGGCTTGTTCCTGAGCCGAGCACGGTCACAGTCCAATCAGCGCGATCACTTTTGATTCGCTCGGTGCTGGCGCCCGTCACGGTGATGGTGTCAGCAGCTGTGCGAATCCCTTTCACAGCAACGGATCCAGCAACTGCTAGGCCCGCGCTAAGAACGAGCATGGGCAACACCAGCGGAGGGGTGCGGCGTAAGACGCCGATCACACGTTGCCAGCTTGGGGAATCGGTGGGCGTCACGACGGTCTCGTTCGATCCAGTTCGCACCCTATAAAGAGTTCAGGTCATGAATTGGTCTGGAGGGAGTTGGACCTGTGACCAGCTACGACTGTGATCTGGCGGTAATCGGTGCTGGTCTGTCAGGTACGGCTCTCCTGGCAACCCTGCAGTTGCAGGGCTGGAAAGGATCAGCGTTGTTGGTTGAGGCGGGGCGAGGGCCAGGTGGTCGAGCAGCCACGCGTTTGCGCCGTGATGATCCTGATTGGCGGCTTGACCATGGAGCTCCTGTGTTGCACCTGTCCAGCTGCAACGACGGCCCATTGGCTGACCTGCTGGCCCGTCTTCAGGGAATGGGTGCGTTGGTCTCCTGTTCCGGCGATGCAGTGTGTCTCGGCCTGGAAGGCGTGCAACCGGCTGGGGATGGGGGGGATGGTTTCGCTGCGCAGGGCCCACGCTGGCGAGGATTTCCATCGATGGCGTCGGTGTCGGAAGCCATGCTCGCTTTGGCCGGAGATCGTGTTCGTCAGCACTTCGGCCAGCGCGTGCAGGGGCTTGAGCGTTTTGCGGGTGGCTGGGAGCTTCTGGGCCAGCAGGGTGAGGTGATTGGTCGGGCGCCGGTATTGGTGTTGAGCGGAAATCTGTTGGCCCATGGTCGCTCCCTGGCCATGCTCGGTGTGCAGAATCGCCCGCTCCGGGATGCAGTGCCCGAAGGGGTTGATGGGGTTCTTGATCGCGCCCTTGATCACCTGGATGCGTTGACCATGGAGCCCCGCTGGAATCGCATGTTCGAACTCACGCCATTGGGTGCTGATGCCACTGCTTGGCCGCGTTTGATTGGCTTCACTTCAGAAGCCCGAGCCTCCTGGGGGCTTGATCGCTTGGTGCTTCAACCGCAATCCAATGGTCGCGTTGGGATGGTCGCCCATGGATTTAATCCCGAGGTCAGCGTCGATCCGGCGTGGTTGGCTCCTTGGCCGTCGCTAGCCGCGGCACTGGCGTCTGCCACAGACCTGGGGGTCATGCGCTGGGGAGCAGCTCGCCCGCTTGATCACCCACTGCCGGCTGCCTGGCAATGGTGCCCTCAAGTGCGCCTGGGATTCTGTGGCGATTGGATTGAAGGACCTGGCTTCGCCACCGCCTTTGGGGCTTTACGCAGCGCGGTCGACTTGGCAGCGCAGTTGCTCCACAGTGAGCAAGGGCTTCACCCAGGGGCTGAGGCATGAGCATGCAACGCACCGAAGTTGTCGTGATTGGCAGTGGGATCGGAGGGCTCTGCTGTGCAGCTCTGGCGGCAAGGGCTGGCCATGAGGTGTTGGTGTTGGAAGCCCATCAGCACCCAGGCGGTGCGGCCCATGGATTTCAGCGCGCTGGATATCACTTCGAATCAGGTCCTTCGCTTTGGAGTGGTCTCAGTCGATGGCCCAGCACCAACCCGCTCGCCCAAATTCTGCGCGCCTTAGATCAGCCCCTGGAGGTCATGGCCTATCGGGAGTGGGAGGTGCTGTTCCCAGAGGGTGATCTGGCGATTGGGGTGGGTTCTGAGGGCTTTGAATCCGTGGTGAAGAGCCTGCGAGGCACGGCAGTGTTGGAGGAATGGCAACGGTTTTGCCAGGTGCTCCAACCTGTAGCTGCTGCAGCGGATGCCTTGCCGTTGTTGGCGCTCCCTCCGGGTGCTGACGCCATGGGCGCCTTGCTCAAACGCAGTGGCAGCCTTTTGCCTCACTTGCCTGCACTGCGTCATCTCAGTGGTGCCTTCGGACCACTGGTTGATCGTCACCTCCAGGACCCCTTCCTGCGTCACTGGGTGGATCTGCTCTGTTTCTTGATCAGTGGCATGCCCATGGGACAGACCAATGCGGCTGCCATGGCAACACTCTTTGGGCAGTGGTTTGAGCCGGAGGCCTGTCTCGATTACCCCAAGGGTGGGAGTGCCGCTGTTGTTGAGGCGTTGCTGCAGGGCTTGCAACGTTTTGGGGGCAGCCTTCGTTGTGGTGCGCGGGTGCGGGAAGTGCTGATGGATGGCGACAGAGCCTGTGGTGTTGAACTGAGTAACGGCGAGCGCATCCGCGCCGCCCATGTGGTGAGCAATGCGGATGCCTGGGGAACAGCGCGTCTGTTGCCTGCCGGCGTCGCCCGCCGATGGCAGCAAAAGCTCGACTCCACTCCGGCCTGCGGATCCTTCCTGCATCTCCATCTCGGTTTTGATGCATCAGGGCTAGATCCCTTGCCGTTGCATCAGGTTTGGGTCGGCGACTGGGAGCGTTCGATTGATGCCGATCAGAACACGGCGGTGATCTCGATTCCCTCCGTGCTCGATCCGGGGATGGCGCCTCCTGGCCATCACGTTCTGCATGCCTACACCCCTGCCAGTGAGCCTTGGGATCGCTGGGCTGATCTGGATCCCGGTTCAGCGGACTACACCCAGTTGAAGCACGAGCGTTGCCAGGTGTTCTGGTCGCTGCTGGAGCGCAAGATTCCCGATTTGCGGGAACGCTGCCAGGTGGTGATGGAGGGCACGCCGCTGACCCATCGCCATTTCCTCAACGTCCATCAGGGCAGTTATGGACCGGCTCTGTCAGCCGCCAAGGGCCTGTTCCCAGGGGTGACGACGCCGGTTAAGGGATTGCTTCGCTGTGGTGCCAGCACGTTTCCAGGCATCGGTATTCCCCCTGTGGCCGCCAGTGGTGCCATGGCGGCCCATGCGATCGCCGGGCCCGCTGCCCAGAAGCAGCTGCTCGAGACCCTGAGGATTTGAGCCTTGAATCAGGGCCGCGGCTTGGTGGCGATCACTGAGAAGAATGGATCCCCCTGAGCACCGATCCATCCCCTCGGTCCTTCCGCTTTCGTTGTTTCTGCAATGCGGGTGGCGTTGTCCCAGCCCTGGGCCGTCAACACATCCGCAACGTAGTGAAGGTGCTCCTGGTCATCGGAGTCGGTCCAGATCTGCGGTGCTTTCGTGAAGAACATTCGATTGGAGAACGACACGATCACCTGACCTGCTGGGCGCGTGATGCGCAGGAGTTCAGCGGCGATTGCCTCAGGAAATTGCAGGTACTGCCATCCGGCCACGATCAACGTGGTGTCAACGAAGGCATCGGGAAGCGGCAGGGTTTGATCGAGGTTGAGGTTCTGCATCCAGTGGCTATC
>JAAZVJ010000178.1 GCA_018623675.1 Synechococcus sp. HW_metabat.54
CCTTGTTGGCGAATCACCCAGTTGGTGGCGGCTTTTTGGGTTTGCCAGGCCTGAAGGAATTGCTTGGCCAGGTCCCTCAGTTGGGCGGGGTCGCTGGTGCCATCAAGAGCCCGGTTGAACTGCTCCACTTGAAAGTGCTGCTCAGTGCTGAGTTCAATGCCCGACGACATGGTGGCCTCCAGAAGATGAGCTGAAGGTATCGGTGTGAACGCCGGGGGTTGTAGCGATCTCTACCGGTCTGGGCCTCTGTCAGTGTTTCAAGTTGTAAGGGCTGGCGCGAATTGGCGTCGCTCTGTGCAGATTGGTTTGGTGCTTGAAGGGTTTCCTATGCGCTTGACCTGGGCTCAGCATCTGCAGGCAGCGCGCACCCTTGAGCTCCATGGTGATTCGGATGTGGCCGGCAGCTTGTGTCTGCTTGGCATGGCCTTGCTGATGCTCTCGGAGGATTTGCTGGAGCTGGAAATGCAGCAGGAATGCATCGGTTCGGAGCGATGAGCGGCTCGGAATCCAGGGCTGTTGATGTCAGTGCTGCAGAGCGGAGAGGTCAGCGCTTCGTAAGGTTTTTGCTGGCTGCTCTAAGGATCGTTGCGAGCACAATTGCTCTGGTGGAGTTGCTGCAATCCGACTGGGCTGGTGGGCTTAGCGCTTCGCTGGCCTGGTTGCTGTTTGTTCAGGTGGAGCGGCGTTGGAATCGCAGTGTTGCCAGTGCTGAGGATGCGTCTCCATCGGAATCCTCTGGTCGCTGAACATGAAAAAGCCCCAGTAGAGCTGGGGCTGATTCGGCGTTTTGCGTTTGCGTCAGATGCTGTAGCGAATTCCGCGATAGCAGAGTTCGGTTTTTCTCTGGGGCTTCAAGGCTGTGTGGTGGGCATCGATGTATTCGATGCCGCGATAAGCCTTAGCCATCAGCCGCTGAGCTTCGCTCAGGGCTGCTTGTTTGCGCATCTGTTTGCGGGTGATTTCGAGGGTGTTCATGGCTGAACTCCACAGTGCCCACGCCCCCGTTGCCTGGTGTGGGTCGAACTGCAGCCCAGGTGTTGGGCTCAACGTGATTGCAGTGTAGCTCGTTTCTGTAGCTGTTGCTACCAAAGCTGGGATTTGTTGTTGCGCTCCGTTCGCCTCATGCATGTCGCATGCGCGATCCTCTGGGCTGGCGATGTCTGTGCCTGATGTGTGGACGCTTTTCCCTGCAGTGCACGGCGGATCAATTGCCGCTGCCTTTGCTTGATGTGCTGCCCGACGAGCACAGGAGGGTCTACAGCCCGCGACCGTTGATTGCGCCATCGGAGCCCGTCCTTGCCCTCGTGCAAGACGAGGGGCAGATGAGGGCGTCGTTGTTGCTCTGGGGGTTGTTGCCGTCTTGGGTGAAAGATCCAACCCAGGGCCCAAGGCCGATCAATGCCCGCTCTGAAACGGTGATGGAGAAGCCCAGTTTTCGTGGGGCTTGGCGCCATCGCCGTTGCTTGATTCCTGCAACGGCCTTTTTTGAGAAGCGCCATTGTTTTCAGCCAATCCATGGCGGGGTGTTTTGGTTGGCTGGTCTCTGGGAGCGCTGGCTTGGTGCCGATGGCAGCGAAGTGGACACCTGCACCGTGCTCACCACGACACCCAATCCACTGGTGGAGCCTTGGCATCCCCGCATGCCTGTGTTGATTCCAGAGGGGCTCGAGCGACCCTGGCTGGCTCCTGTGCATGGGGCTGAGTTACGCGCTCTGGAAGCTCTGCTGACCCCTTGGTCTTCGCAGGGTTGGATGCACCATTCGGGCGACAATGTGCATCAGGGCACGTTGTTTTGATCCTCGGCTGGTCCTGGTTGGGTGAGGAACTGAATCGGCACACTGAAGGTGCAGATGGCGTGGGGATCTCCTGGAAGGATCGCCACCAGAGCGACCTCGCGGTCGTGATGGCTGGCACGGCTGTGCATCACAAAGTCGGTGGCGTCTTCCACGCTCCACATCGCTTGACCACCGCTGCGTCGCTCCTCCAGGTAGGTCTCCCAAAGGTCCTTGAAGGCATCGGCATCGGCCCCGCTGGAGAATTCATCGCGGGCTGCGTCGAGGCCCACTTCACTGAAGCGTTCAAAAAAACGCTGCATCAGTGGTGTACCGATCGTGGCCGAAGCGCGCAGCACGGAATTGATCGTGCCCACCGGAGTCACGGTGAGCCGTGGTTTGTCGTGGCGAGCATCAATCACGCCCACCGGAAGGTTCAGGTCCCACTCGGGATGTCCGCTCACAGCGCAAGCCAGGTCGAACAGGCCCGTTGAGCATTGCTTCACCAGCTCTTGAATGCGCTTTCGATCCATGGCGTGGTTAGTGCTGAGTTCCGCTGTGCTTCGGTGGTCAGCGCAGTCGCACCACTGAGATGCCGCGCCCCAGTGAACGTCCTACCAAGGTTTGCGCGGTGTGTGGGCGACCCTTCCAGTGGAGGCGCAAATGGAAGCAGGTGTGGGATGAGGTGCGTTACTGCTCAGAGCGCTGTCGACGTCAGCGCAATCGGGTGCCAACGAACGAGTTGAGCGGTAATGCGGAGCAATAAAAAGCCCTGGTTCTGCTGGCCAGGGCGGGATCCAAACCGGTGATTGTCCCCATCACGCGGCCCTTGATATCAATAGGTCTGGTGCCCGCTTCAGCGCAAGTCCCAGATCTGGTGTTTTGCGGGGGCAGAGAAGGAACTTTCTTCCTTCGCCGTGTTGGTGGCTGGTCGGAACGCTGGATACGCCACCAGATGTGGTGTGGCGTGTCGGGGCAATAAAAAACTCCGCCGAAGGCGGAGCTGGGGTGAACTCAGTGGCGGGCGTCTGATCCTTGTTTCGACTCCGTTGCCGAGTTCATTCTCCTCACAGATGAACCATGGCGATGGAGCTGTCACAGTGCCAGTTGGCGGTAGACGCTTCCTGAATTGGAGCCGCTGTTCATGCCTTTGCGGAGGCCCCTAAGGTGGCTTTCTTGTTTTGGGGTGTGCTGTTTCGTTGTTGAAGCGCCTGGTCGGAATCGTGGGTGGTGTTGTGGTGCTTCTCGCTGCATCGGCATGCCGTGCGCCAGTTTCTGAGCGGCAACGCCAAAACCAAGCCGATCAGCGCCCTTTGGTTCTCACCACGTTCACGGTGCTGGCTGATATGGCCCGCAATGTGGCTGGAGACCGCTTGCGGGTGCATTCCATCACCCGCCAAGGTGCGGAGATTCACGGCTACGAGCCCACCCCGAGTGACCTTGAGCAGGCCACGTCAGCCCAGTTGATTCTTGAAAACGGTCTGGGTCTCGAGCTGTGGGCCAGGCGCTTTACAGCGGCTGCCGGCGATGTGCCCACCGTCACGCTCAGTGAGGGTATTGAGCCTGTTCTGATTGAAGGGGATGCCTATGCCGGTCGCCCC
>JAAZVJ010000017.1 GCA_018623675.1 Synechococcus sp. HW_metabat.54
CTGATTTCGGGGATCAGTGCGTCCACTTGGTGGGTGATCATCACCAGTGTTGTGGACCCTTGGCAGAGGCCTCTGAGGTAGCCCAGCAGCTCGTGCTTCGCCTTGAGGTCGAGGGCGTTGGTGGGTTCATCCAGCACTAAAACATCCGGTTCATGGGCCAGGGCTCGGGCGATTAACACCCGCCGTTTTTGCCCATCTGACAACCGTTGGAAAGGGCTGCTGGCGAGGTGGTCTAGGCACAAGTGCATGAGCAGTCTTGAAACGTGCTGCTGCCTCTCCCGCGACGGGACCTGGTCCCGGCGAAGCCCAAGCGATCCATAAAACGCGGAGAGCACCAGGTCGTGAACACTGGCCTGTAGAGGCACCCGCGCCTCCACATCGCTCGAAACCAGGCCGATGCGACGACGCAATTCCCACTGCAGAGGTAAGGGAGATCCAAACAAACGCAGGTGGGAACCTGGCTTCACGACGGGATGGATGCTGCGATCAATCATTCGCACCAAGGTGCTTTTCCCCGATCCGTTCGGTCCCAAGACGGCGGTGTGTTCGCCAAGGTTGAACTGAAGAGTGAGATTGTTGAACACACAGCTGCTTTGCAGCCAAGCTTCAACGGCCTGGAGCTCTAGCCAGGGATCCCCGTTCTTTACCACTGGTCTGGTGTCAAAAACGTCTGTCTGCTTGCAGTGTGGCTCCCGTGATTGGCGAGCGGATCGATCCCTGGGCGGACGACTCGTGTGTTCCCAATGCGGTGCTCCGCAAGGTTCAGTTGCCAACATCCGTGGAGGGCAACGGATTCAAAAGCGCCAGGCACGGATCCCGTGGTGGTGGTGGCTGCTCCTCGGCCTTGCGCTGGTGATGGTTCTTCAGCTGTTGTGAACCAACCTCTCCAGTTCAGGAGCCCGCTGTCGCACCAGTTGCAAGCAACCCGCTAAGGGACGTGTTTGCTGCAAACGCGGGCTGAGAATCCTTCCGCTCGCGATCTCATCAAGCCGAGCCAAGGTCAGATCCTGGCCCTCCTGCAAGTGCAAGTCGCTGAGGGGCACAGGCAGCGCTCCAACGAACACATTGAGGCGCCGTTGTTGATTGCAATCGTCAAACCAGAACTGCAGTGGGCCGGCATTCAACTCAATTTCTTCCTTCAATTCACGGCGCAAACCTGATTCGGCCGTCTCTCCAGTTTCCAGGTGGCCACCAAATAAGCCCCAGCATCCTGGGGCGATGATCCCGTCGATGTCGTCCCGCAGTTGGACGAGCCAACGTCCGTGACGATGAAGCATCGCCACGGCCACCTCAACTGCAGGTTGCGTCTGTTCGACTGGTCCTTGTTCTGAAAGCATCAATCAAATCAGTTCCGGATGGTTGGGATCCCCCTTGAACGGTCCAATCACCGCTGATGTAATCCACCCCCCATAGAAATTCCCGGGTTGTGCCATGACCCTCTCACCTTCCAGGTAGCAAGCCTCCATCAGCCCCGGATACAAGCTGATCCAATTGGTCAATTCCGAAAAGCGCGCCGTTGGCTGGCCATAGCTCCAACCTGCCCGTTGGCGAAGGGCAGTTCCTTGCGTTGTGGACAGGTCCCAGTAACTTGCAACCCCTTTCCATTCGCAGTAGCTGGGCCTCCCTGTGGCTGCGTGAAGCGTGCCCGCTTGAAAAGCAGACGGAGGCAGGTAAATGGTCGGTGGATGGAAGGTCTCGCAGACGCGGATGTACTGCGACGACTGTGCGATCACTTCGCCACCCAGGTGAACCATCACTTCGCCCTCAATGCCTTCCACCAAGGGAGGACGTGGATAGTCGCTGACGCGTTCCTTTTCCTTTGCCACTGGAGAGTTGGTCGCCGACCCTGATGATGGCGTTGCACGACCCGTGATGGATGGCGTCTCCAACAGCTGGGCAACCTGTGGTGATTCTGGGTGGCTTTCTGATCACCTCTGAGGCCTATGAAGGAATGGCGGCTTGGATCCGTGCCACGCAAGCCACCGACGTTCGGGTCATTCCCGCGTCGCGTTTGGACTGGTTGCTCACCACCTGGACCCTGGGCTGGACGCGTTTGCTGGATCGCGTTGATGCGCAGGTGATGGATCTTGCGGCTGCATCTCCAACAGGCCGTGTCACCTTGATCGGTCACAGCTCAGGGGGTGTGATGCTTCGCCTTTACCTGGCGACTACCTCTTTTGGTGGGCGCCAGTATGCGGGTGCTTCTCGTTGCAATCGCTTGATCACCTTGGGGAGTCCCCATCAGGCCCTTCGTGCCACACCCCTGCGGGCCTTGGTGGATCGTCAATACCCAGGGGCTTATCGACCGGATGTCGACTACCTCTCGGTGGCCGGAACCCTGGATCTGCAAGGGGCAAATGCCAGTGCGTTCAGTCAACGCAGTGCCTTGGGCAATTACACGAAGATTGCTGGCCCTGGGGTGATGGAGGGTGATGGTTTAGTCCCGGTGACTTCGGCCCTCCTCAAGGGTGCCCGCCATTTGGTTTTAGAAGACACTGCGCACGGCGGGTTCTTTGGTAGCAGTTGGTACGGCTCCGACGATCGGCTTGGGCAATGGACCGATCAAATGGGTCTGTAGCCGAACCACTCCGGCTCAAACGTGCAGGGTCTTTGACTTGGTGCTGGAGTCAGCGTCACCTTCCACCCTTGGAGCTCAGCGATGGGCAGGCAATCATCGATGCCGTCGATCTGCTCAACGGTGTGGAGATCATCTTTGTGTTGCTGCAGGGCTGCTTTGAGCCATCGCTGTTTGGCACGGCTTTTGGCTGCTTGGGGAGTCGCCGCCACCACACAACCGATCTGGTGAAGCTCCAGCAGCGAGCTCGCGTCATAGCCGCCCATGTTTACAAACCAGAGCTTCTGCCTTGGCTCTCCTTTGTGATCAGGCGGCAACGCAGAAGCATTGCCGCGGGTGAGTGAGACGGCATAACCATCCACGTTGTCGATACGCACGTAGCTGTCGATGTGGAGACCTCTCTTGCTTCCGAACCATTGGCGTTTGAGTTCGGGGATCGTGTCGTCGATGCAGCATCCAGCGACCCAGCGCACATCGTGGAGTTCCACATGGGTTTGCGGTGTTCTTCCCCCCAGCACCACGAGATACAAGCTGGGGCCTTTGGATGGTGAGACACCTGTCATGGCTGACCTCAGCGCGAAGACGATCAAAAGCGGACCGTAGCGTTGGTGTATGGAATGCCAACGCTGTGCCAGTCAAGGGCCCATTCATTACAGGGTGATGACCGACCAAGAGCCTGCATGGCAGTTGGTGTGTCCGGAGTGCTGGTGCCTGTTGCAGGCGCAACCCGGGTATCGATACGGCGGTACCCGTAAGGCGAATCGCAGATCGAGAAAACGTTGATCGCAGTGCTCAGGCTTCTCGCCTTAGGGCCTCCGCCTGCATGCGCTGAATCCGTTCCAGGACAGATTCATTGCTCATCCTGTTGTTTAGCCGCTCGACCAGCAGCGGGAAGGCCATTGGACCGGGTCTGGGGGTCGGTGAATGAATGACCTCCCCCTTGGCCATGCGCTCAAGAGCAGCTTTTAAGCGTGGAAGTTCTAACTGCTCGTTCAGCACCTCATCCCGTGCTTGTTGCAGCAGCAGATTCTGGGGCTCATGGCGGCTGAACACATCAAAGAGAAGTGAGCCGCTGATCTGGAGTTGTCCGGTGCTTTTGCTTTGGCCAGGGAAGCCCTGAACAAGTAATCCTGCAACCTGAGCAATGCTGCGGAATCGACGTTTGCACAGTTCCGACAGGTTCAGCGCCTGCTCAAGATCGGCTTCGAGTTGATCAGCATCTAGCAGATCTTCAATGTGGTCTTCGATCAATTCGGCAAACGGGTACTGACGTGGGGCCAGAAGCTCAAATCCGTAGTCGTTGACCGAGACGGTGATCGTGCCGCGTTGCAAACGGGTGAGTCGGGTTGCGAACAGGAACCCCAACCCTTCATGCACAAAGCGGCCTTCGAAGGGGTACACATAAAGGTGACTTCCCTCCCGGGTTTGGCAGCTTTCAATCAGCAGTTGATCGGCCCTTGGCAAAGTCGAAAGATCTTGCTGTCTGTCAAAGAGCGGCTCCAACGCCTTCAGTTCTGGAGTGTCGAGCTCGCCGCGGCCAGCCCGGGCCACTTCCTCTCGCAGATGGTGCGTGAGGAGATCAGAGAGGGCCATCTGTCCGCCAGCCCAGGCCGGTACTGTCGTGCTTTTTTTTGTGGTGGCTTTGACATAGGCAGTCATCTCGCGCAGGCGCACAAACTCCAATTGCCGCCCAGCAAAGAAAAAAACGTCCTTGGGCTTGAGCTGACTCACGAAGTTTTCTTCGACGTGACCCAGAACCGAGCCCCGAACAAAGCGCACGCGGATTGATGGTGCTGATGTAATCGTGCCGATATTGAGCCGATGAAGGCGGGCGATTGGTGTTTGCTTCACGACCATGCGGCCGTTGCTGTCGGGTTCCAACTTGCGAAAACGCTCGTAGGCCCCGAGGCACTCCCCACCGTGTTCAAGAAATCGCAAACACCATTGCCATTGATCCATGCTCAGGGCAGAAAAACTTGCGGTCTGGCGAACCGCTTCCAGGGTTGTCTTTGGATCAAATCCAGGCCCACAAGCCAAGGTGGTGAGGTGTTGGAGCAGCACATCCAAGGGCATCAGTGGCGGCTGCCTTGCTTCCACAAGTCCTGCACTCAGCCCTCGGCGAACGGCGGAGAGTTCCAACAACTCCAGGGCGTTCGTCGGCATGAACAGCACCTGTGATGTGCCGCCAGGTAAATGGGCCGATCGACCGGCACGTTGCAGAAGGCGAGCCAGATTTTTGGGTGAGCCGATTTGAACGACCCGTTCCACGGGTTGGAAATCCACTCCCAGGTCAAGGGAACTCGTGCACACCACCCAGCGCAAGTCACCGGCTTTGACGGCCGTCTCGATCGCCTCTCGTTCGTCGCGATTCACGGCGCTGTGATGCAAGGCCAGCAGCCCATCCATTTCTGGACAGGCGTAGCGAAGGCATTGGAACCAGCGCTCGGCTTGGTTTCGCGTGTTGGTGAACAGCAGTGTGCTGATGCTCGGGACCAGCTGGCCCACCAGATCTTCGTAGCGGCGCAGGCCGAGATGGCCTCCCCAGGGAAATCCGTCGATCGAATCGGGAAGAATGCTCGTGACCTCTAGGGAGCGAGGTGCTCCCCCTGTGATCAGAACCGGTTTTGAGTCCATACCTAAGGCATGGCGAGCGGCTGAATCGAGATTGCCGATCGTGGCGCTGATGGCCCACGTTTGCAGGGTTGGATTGGCTTGGCGCAACCAACTGAGCGCGAGTTCTGTTTGGGTGCCTCGTTTGCTTCCAATCAGTTCATGCCATTCATCCAAAATCACAGTTTTCAGTGCACCAAACAAACGTTGGGCATGTTTTCCTGCCAGCAACACGCAAAGAGATTCCGGCGTTGTGATCAGGATCTGAGGGGGTGTTTTCAGCTGTTTGGCACGGTCGTTGGTTGATGTGTCGCCATTGCGAATCCCCACCCTTAGTGGCCAACCCATCGTTTCAATGGGTTCTTCGAGGGCCAGTGCCAAGTCACGGCTTAAGGCTCGCAGCGGAGTGACGTACAGCAGTTGGATGCCTGCCTTGGCCTCTGATTGGGCAAGTATCTGGGCGATGGGAGCCATCACCGCGGCATAGGTTTTCCCAGACCCCGTGGGGACTTGAATTAATCCCGATGCACCAGAGAGATGGGCATGCCAGGTTTGCTCCTGGAACGCTTGGGGTGTCCAGCCCTTGATGCGGAACCAATCCGTGATCGGTGTCAGAACTGATGCGCTCATGCCGCGTTTGGTTGTCGCTGGAGCAGGAGTTGTTCTGCGTTGTGGAGGGAGTCTGCACTCTCTGCGCTGCGGTCCTGGCGCCAGCGCAAGATCCGGGGAAAGCGAACGGCGAGGCCGCATTTATGCCGTTTTGATTGTTGGATGCCTTCAAAGCCGATTTCAAACACCAGCTCCGGATCCACCACGCGGGTGGGGCCGAATCGCTCACGGGTATGGCGGCGAATCCAGCGATCAAGGGTGAGGATCTCTTCGTCGTTGAGGCCTGAATAGGCTTTCGCAAAGGTCACCAATTGATGGTCAGCAGGGTCGTCGGACCTGCGGTCCCATAAAGCGAATGTGTAGTCGGTGAAAAGGTTGGCGCGACGACCGGATCCTGCCTGGGCATAAATCAGCACCCCATCAAGTGTCATTGGCTCGAGCTTGTGCTTCCACCAGAAGCCCCGCTTACGACCGGCCAAATAAGGCGACTGCAGCTCTTTGAGCATGAGCCCCTCGGCACCACCATTCCCTGCTTTTAAACGCAGTTCATCCAGAACCTCCCAGTTCTTCAGCACCTCCCCTTCGCTGCGCCGGAGTCGCCAGGCTTCGGGCCCATCAATGCTCCGGTAATACTCACTGAGTTTGTTGAGACGAATAGTGAGGGGCTGGTCCCGTAAATCAGTGCCGCCGTCTTCCAGCAGGTCGTACGCAACGAATTGCACCGGGCACTCTTCTTTTAGTTTCAAACTCACGCGCTTTCTGCCAAGGCGTCGTTGCAAATTGGCGAAAGGCAACGGGCGTGATTGCTCCTTTTGCCAGCAGATCACTTCTCCGTCGAGCACGGTGTTGGCTGGTAGTCGTTCGGCCATCGCCACCAATTCAGGAAAGCTGGTGTTGATCAGTTCTTCTCCGCGGCTCCAGAGAAAGACTCCTTCTTCGCGTCGGATCAGTTGGCCCCGGATCCCATCCCACTTGGATTCGATCCACCAGGTGTGTGGATCGGTGTCGCACAACCCATCCGGCTGCAATGGACTCGCCAGAAAGAAGGGGTAGGGCACTGCACCACGGTTGGTCCGCTTCTGATCCAGTGGGGCACTCAACTGCTCAAACCAGGATGCTGTTGGCTCGATGTCTCCCATCAGGCGCTCCAGCACGGTGGTCTCCTCCAATGCGAAGGCGGCCGCAACGCCTTTCACCACCAGACCCCGGGCCACACCGATCCGGAAACCGCCTGTGAGCAGTTTGTTGAGAAGGAAATGACGCTCTTCGGGAACAGCCCACCACAGGGCAGTCATGGCCTGGGTTTGTAGTTCTGAATCACAGTGCGCAAGGGATGGAAGCAGCGATTCCATCCACCAATGCAGCGGTGGACTCTCTGGTACTCGCGCCAGCAGGGGGCTAATACCTGAATCCTGGATCGATGGAGACGAAGGCAACTTGTCGCGGAGCTGTGGCCAGAGCAAGGCCACCGTTTCCGCGGAATCTCCAACGTGGCTGTGGCAATCCTCGAACAACCAGTCGGGGAGGGAGGTGCTCTGCTGAAGGATTTCCCTCAGGCGCCGGCCGGTGATCAATCGCTTGCGACGTTCACCTAACAACAGGTTGAGAGCCCAACAACCATCGTTTGCTGGAACCTCTGCCAAATAGGTGCTCAGAAGCTCCACCTTGCGTTTGGAACCATTGCAGCCATCAAGGGCGTCAATCAGCTGAGCGAAGCGTTCCAAAACTCAGCCAAGTGCAGCTAACGGTGCCGCTTGGATTCCTTCCACTTCGTTCAGGTAACGGGCCAGAACATCGTTCTGGCCATGGGTCACATACACCCGCTGGGCACCGCTTTCCTTGACGGTGCGGATTAAACCCTGCCAGTCGGCATGGTCACTCAGCACGAACCCACGCTCATAACCCTTGCGGCGGCGGGCGCCTCGAACCGCCATCCAGCCCGAGGCAAACGCGGTTTGTGGAGCTGGGAAGCGACGCATCCAACTTGAGCGATGCGCTGATGGTGGCGCAAGCACAAGCCGGCCTGCGAGGGACTCTTTTCTGGGGAGCTCACTGACCGGACGGCTGGGCACCATCGGCACAGATAAGTCGCGGTAATGCCGGGTAACCGTTTCCACGGCTCCGTGCAGGAGCACTTCGTCGTCGACGCCGATGGCTGCAAGCTCCGCCATGACGCGTTGGGCTTTGCCGAAGGCGTAGCAAAACAGCAGTGATGGACGACTGCGGTCGCCTTGCCACCACTCCTTAATGCTGTGGGCCAGGGTGGCTCCATCACTCCATCGGTAAATGGGGAGGGCGAAGGTCGCTTCCGTAATCAGCACATCGCATGGCACGGGATCGAAGGGTTCACAACTTGGATCGGGGCAGCGCTTGTAATCCCCAGTGACCACCCACACCTCGCCGTTGACCTCGAGGCGAATTTGGGCACTCCCCAAGACATGCCCCGCACTGTGGAAGGAGACCACGGCATTGCCGATCTGCTGTTGCTGCTTGTAGTTGAGGGTTCGCAGATTGATCGACTGACCCAAGCGCTGGCGCAGGATTCCTGCGCTGCTTGTTGTTGCCCAGTACTCATCGCATCCAGGCTTGGCATGGTCTGCGTGGGCGTGGGTAATCAATGCCCGTGTCACCGGTCGGTGTGGATCGATCCAGGCCTGCGCTGCAGGGCAATACAGCCCTTCGGCAGTGTTGATGAGCAGGGACACCGGTTGAGTTATCGGCTCATGGCGAGCATGGCTTCAATCGGTTTGAGGGCCCTCTGGCGGATGGACTCATCCATTTCGATGGCTGGTGATTCGGTGACCAAGCAACGCCAGAGTTTCTCCAAGGTGTTCAGACGCATGTAGGGGCAGGCATTGCAGCTACAGCCATCTGTGCCCGGTACATCCAGAAACTGTTTTTGCGGGAGCCGTCGTTGCATCTGGTGGATGATGCCGGGCTCTGTGAGCACGATGAAGGTCTCAGCAGAGCTGGTTTCGGCGTACTGAAGAAGTTTGCTGGTGGAGCCGATGTAATCGGCGAGATCCAGCAGGGGTTGAATGCATTCAGGATGGGCAATCACCTCAGCATCTGGATGCTGGAGTTGCAGCTTCAGCAAAGCTTCTTCGCTGAAGGTTTCATGCACGATGCAACGACCGGGCCACAGGGTGAGCTCACGCCCACTTTGATCCTGAACCCAACGCCCGAGGTTCCGGTCTGGCGCAAACAGAATGGGCCTGTCTTCAGGGAGCTGACGCACCAGATCAACGGCATTGCTGCTGGTGCAGATCAAGTCGCTCTGCGCTTTGACAGCCGCACTGCAGTTGATGTAGCTGACGACAAAGTGGTCTGGATGCTTTTGCCTGAAGGCGGAAAAGTCGTCTGCAGGGCAATCATCTGCAAGCGAACATCCTGCATCCAGATCGGGAAGCAAGACCGTTTTCTGCGGACTCAAAATCTTTGCTGTCTCTGCCATGAAATGAACACCGCAAAACACGATCACATCGGCATCAGTATTGGCTGCTTTTCGCGAAAGTTCTAAGGAATCGCCGATAAAATCAGCAATATCTTGTACTTCAGGTTCTTGGTAATAATGAGCGAGGATGACTGCATTCTTCTCCTCGCGCAGTCTGTTGATTGCACTGGGAAGATCAGCTGGTACCAACGAAGCGTCTTGGGCCGCAGCAGAAGTGATGGGGTTGGCAGAACCAGCGGTCATGAGGACCATCTGCGGCAGGATGGGGCACAGCCTAGGCATAGCCCCTGACACCATCGAGTTCTCGGCTCCGGCTTGCGATCGCAGGCGATCTGCATGGTGACTGGTGTGAGCACGATGCTGCCCTTCTCGACATCCTCAAGCCCGACGCGGTGCTGTTTGTCGGTGATCTCAGTGACGGCGATCTCCGTCTCACCAAGTCGATCACCCAGTTGAAGCATCCGGTGGCTGTGATTCTTGGCAACCACGACCGCGGCAAGGATGCCTCCGGGGAAACCTTTCAGCGTCAGCTGAATTTGCTTGGCGACCTCCATTGCGGCTGGCGTATGCGTGAGTGGACGAACCCTGCTGTTGGTGTCGTCGGTTGCCGGCCTGGATCAGCTGGTGGTGGTTTTCATCTTTCGCGTGCGGTGCAGGCCGTAGTGGGTCCCATCACTGTCGAACAGTCGGCCGCACGGATTGTGGATGCTTGTGCATCTGTTCCACCCAGTTGGCCCTTGGTGTTGTTGGCCCATGCAGGTCCAACAGGCCTTGGCTCAGAGGCATCGGATCCTTGCGGGCGGGATTGGAAACAGCCCCCTTGCGACTGGGGCGACCGAGATCTAGCGCTGGCTCTCGATCAGTTGGCCCCTCGGAGGCGCCCCAGCCTGGTGGTCTTTGGCCATATGCATCACCGGCTCAAGGGGCGTCAGGGAGAGCGATCCACCTACCAACGCGATCGCCACGGCACGGTGTTTCTCAATGCTGCCTGTGTTCCCCGCAGGGGCATGGATGCTGAGGGGCGTCAGCTGTGCCACTGGTCGTGGGTTGAATTTGACCAGGCGAACTTGGTGCATGCCAGCCATCGCTGGTATCTCCCCGATGGACAGCTGGCGTACGCGGAGACCCTTCTCGATCTCGCGTCCGCTGGAGCCTCTCACTGATGCTGGTTTACCTCGGATTAAGCAGTCATGGCTATGGCCATGCCTCCCGGCAAGCTGCGGTGCTTCAGGCGCTTCACCGCCTCCAGCCCGACTGGCGGTTGGTGGTGAGTTCAGCTGTTGATCAACTGTTTCTCCAGGTCGCGTTTCAAGGGTTGCCGGTGGAGTTCCGCACCTGCCGCTGGGATGTGGGCATGGTGCAGGCCGATGCCTTGGCCTGTGATCAGTCCGCCACGCTTCGTGCACTCGCGAAGCTTGATCAAGTTCTGCCGGGTCAGATCGAACAGGAGGCTGATTGGATCACCGCCCAGGACCAGTCTGTGTTGGTTCTGGCTGATATCCCTCCTGCTCTCGCTGAGCTGGCATCCAGGCTCGAGGCACCGCTGGTTTGGCTTGGCAATTTTGGATGGGATGACATCTATTTCCAGCAGGGGGAGGGGTTTCAGCGACTCGCCGAACGGGCGCGGCAGGCCTACCAGCTTGGGGATCTTCTGCTTCGAATGCCCTTTGATCTTGCGATGAACTGGGGCATCCCTGAACAACGCATTGGTTTAACCGCTGCCACACCCAATGCCCTCGACCCTGAGCTGCTGGATGAACTTCTGAGCCCTGCTGGCGAAAAAGTTCTGGTGGGGTTTGGGGGGCTCGGCCTGACCGTGAGGCCTGAGTTATTCGCTCTGTGGCC
>JAAZVJ010000179.1 GCA_018623675.1 Synechococcus sp. HW_metabat.54
GAAACCGTGGTGCTCGAGAAAGACAACCAGGTGCGCACCCAGGTGGCGCAAATGGAGAAGGAGGCCCGCTCGGAGGAAGAGCGCACAGAAGCGGCTGAATTGGAGGCCCGGGCCCGAGCTGAGCAACAACTGCAAAAAGTGCGGGCGGAGCTGGAGCGTTTGCGTCTGCGGGCGGAGGCGGTGCTTCCCTCCCAGGCGCAGCAAAAAGCCCAGGAGCTGCGGGCACGGGGTCGCGCCGCTGCCACCGCAGAAGATGTGAAGGCCAGCGCCTTGGTGAACGATCTACTCACTCAGGTGTGGGAAGACGCCGGCAGCACCGCGGAGTTGGTGTTCTTGCTGCAGCAGATCGAGATGGTGCTGGCGCAGGCCACGCGCTTGCCAGCCCAGCTGCAGCTCAAGCGCATCACCGCTCTCGACGGTGATGACGCCTCCAGCCTCGCCAGCCTTGTGGCCGTGAACCACAAGGTGGTGCGCCAGTTCTTTGAGCAGGTCAAGGACATCCTTGGCGTGGATCTGCTTGGCACCTTGTCGTCGACCGGAGTCAACTGATGTTTTTCGCTGTTGGAATTACCGGCGTCGCCGGTCTGTGGGCCTTTGTGGTGATGCTGAGGCAGCTGTATTTCATCTGCCAGCCCAGTGAGGTGTTGATCTTTGCGGGCCTGAGCCGCACCACTGGCGATGGCCGCAAGGTGGGTTATCGCACCGTGCGCGGTGGCAGCGCCTTGCGCATCCCTGTGTTGGAAGACGTGATGCGTCTTGACCTCAGCAACATGATCATCGAGTTGCGGGTGGAGAACGCCTACTCCAAAGGAGGCATTCCTTTGAATGTGGCGGGCGTGGCCAACATCAAGATCTCCGGGGATGAACCGGGGATCCACAACGCCATTGAACGGCTGATCGGCAAAACCCAAGACGAGATTCGCCACATCGCCAAGGAAACCCTGGAGGGCAATCTCCGTGGCGTGATGGCCAGCCTCACCCCCGAGCAGCTCAACGAAGACAAAGTCACCTTTGCCCGCACCCTGCTGGAGGAAGCCGAAGACGATCTCCAGAAGCTGGGCCTGGTGCTCGACACGCTGCAGATTCAGAACATCTCCGATGACGTGCGGTATCTCGATTCGATCGGCCGGAAGCAATTGGTGGAGCTGAAGCGAGATTCCCGCATCGCCGAAGCAGAGGCCAGCTCCCAATCGGCGGTGAAGCAAGCCGAAAATGCCCGCATCACCTCCCTGCGGCGGCTCGATAAGGAGTTGGCGGTGGCTACCGCCAATGCCGAGAAGCGCATCAAAGATGCCCTCACCCGCCGCGATGCCCTGGTGGCTGAAGTGGAAGCGAAGGTGGGCGCTGAACTGGCGCGGGCGCAAGCCGAGCTGCCGGTGCAGGAGGAGCGCATCAAGCAGGTGATGCAGCAGCTGGAGGCTGATGTGATCGCTCCCGCTGAGTCCGAATGCCAAACGATGATGGCCGAGGCCAAAGGTGCGGCCGCTTCGATCGTGGAGCAGGGCCGCTCCCAGGCGGAAGGCCTCCAGGAGCTGGTGACTTCCCTGAAACGTTCAGGGTCTGATGCCAAGCGTTTGTTCTTGCTGCAGAAGCTGGAACCTCTGCTCACCATGCTCAGCAGCACCGTGCAGCCGATTGAGGTGGAAGAGGTGGCCCTGATCGGTGAGCGGGAGGGGCAAATGAACCTCTCGATCGCCACCCTGCTGCGCCAGCTGCAGGAGAGCACGGGGGTGCGTTTGCTCAACACCGGCGATGCAGCAGCGGCCCCGTCAAGGCCAACGCCACCTCCAACGCAACCGCCAGCTCAACCTCCGATGCCCCCGGTGGACTAAGGGCTTAAGGCTTGGGCTCGCCGGCGGACGGGTCGCCTGGTTCTGACTGGACGCCAGCGGCCTGTTGCCTGTTCATTTCACTGGTGTAGCGGCCGATCAGAACCCCCATCACCGTGGCGAGATATAGCGGCCCCGCCACGCTGGTGACCACTGACAACATCCGAGCCAGAGGCAGGGTGGGGGTGATGTCGCCAAAGCCCAAAGTGGTGAGGCACACAAAGGCGTAGTAATTGATGTGGCCGAAATAGGGGGCGGTCTCGAGCACGTTGCTGTTGGCGCCAAAGAGCGCCGGCAGGGGGCTCTCCAGGGGTTCAAAGCTGTTGGGCTGGATCGTTTCAACAGCGCTCATCACCAGCCCAGCCGTCAGGCCGATTAAGACGTAACCAGCGGCGGCCCCCATCAGCACCGAACGGGTCACTTTCGCTTCGGTGGCCAGGCGTTCCATCAGTCGAATCACGCTCCAACCCACCAGCAGGCTCCAACTCAGCACCAGCGGCACGCCGCTACTGCTCAGGCGTAGGGGGGTGAACAGCCACACCAGCTGGCTCACCAGCGCCACCACCCCCAGCACTTGATAGCTGCGGTCGCGCCAGCTTCGGCGTCCCTGGTTCGACACCAACAGTTGCGAGAGCACAATGGCGAGCAAGGAGTAGCCCAGGGACCCCACCCAGGCCAGGGAGGGCACGGCAAAGCTTCCCAGCACCAGCAGGCAAAGAGCCAGCAGCAGCTCGTAAGTCCGCCCGCGGCATGCAGTGGCGAGCCAGTGGCGCTTGCGCCAGCGCTGTCGTCTCATCGCGTCCCTGCTCCTGAGGCTGAGGATGCCAGCGATTCACCCCCCGCGCGACCCACCTCAGGCGGCTGGGTCAAAGCAACGTTCGGTTCTCCCCCCCGCCCTGAACAACCGCAGCCAAACACTCGCCCTAGCTTGGTTGCTCAACTCGGATCAGACGCCATGCCGATTCGCGAAGACGACAATCAGCCGAATAGGCGGTTTGGAATCATCAACCTGGTGTTGATCGGGTTTGGTGTGTTGCTGCTCTTCAGCAGCTTCATTCCCAATCAGGGGATGCAACAGGTGCCGCGGGTGCCTTATTCCCTCTTCATCGACCAGGTGAACGATGGTGCGGTGAAGCGGGCCTTCATCACCCAAGACCAGATCCGCTACGAGCTCAGCGCCCCCGAAGAAGGTGCCCCCTCGGTGCTGGCCACCACGCCGATCTTCGACATGGATCTGCCCCAGCGTCTGGAGGCCAAGGGGGTGGAGTTCGCTGCTGCGCCACCGAAGAAGCCCAACATCTTCACCACGATTCTCAGCTGGGTGGTTCCCCCGCTGATCTTCATCCTGGTGCTGCAGTCCTTCGCCCGCCGCTCCATGGGAGCTGGCGGTGCTCAAGGGGCTCTGAACTTCACCAAGAGCAAAGCCAAGGTGTATGTGCCTGACGAGCAGTCGCGCATCACCTTCGCGGATGTGGCTGGCGTTGACGAGGCGAAAGACGAACTCACTGAA
>JAAZVJ010000180.1 GCA_018623675.1 Synechococcus sp. HW_metabat.54
CAGCACAGGAGCCAGCGAACCCGACTCCGCAACGCCAACGCAAACCAACGCTTCTGCAGCTCCCCAGCTGGTGCCGCTCACCGTTCCCCTGGCCAGCGCCCTGCCGATGGAGGATTCCATCGCCGCGGCCATTCCCGCCGAACCCCTGCTGGTGGGCGTCGTCCACACCGGAGCTGGTCAAGGCTCGGCCATCTTCCAGTTGGATCAACTGTCTCTCTCCGCCGCCCCTGGGGAACCCATTGGCAATAGCGGCTGGAACCTCAAAGCCGTTCAAGCCAATGGTGCTGTGATCGAACACGCTGGCGTTGAACGCACCCTGAGCGTGGGAGGAGCGTTCTGAGCCCCTCGTCTGCCCTGCTTCCATCGCCCACTCCCATCTGGGAAGCCCCCAATGCAGCCGTTCTGCAGGGGGAGGTGCCCAGCCCCCTGCCAGGGCCATGGCAGTTAATGCTGCTGGGAGATGGCAGCCCAACGCGCCATCTACGCCTGCTAACCGGTCATCCCGTCGCGGTGCGGTTGGTGGCCATGGAAGCCGAACCGGAACCACCAGGAACCTCCCCCTCGCGATTGCCCCAGGAGGTGCGAGAGCTGGAGCCACCCCTGTTGCGTCGCCAGGTCTGGCTGGATTGCGGAGGCCAGACCCTGGCCTGGGCCGAAAGCTGGTGGAACCAAAGCGAAGCTGAACAGCATTTGCACGACCGCAATCTGCCCATCTGGCTCAGCCTCACCCAGGGCCGCTCCGAGCTGTTTCGAGAAGTGGATGGCCTGGCTTTGGTGCAAAGCCCATGGCTGGAGGAAGGCTTTGGCGCAACAGGGCCGTTCTGGAGTCGCCACTACCGCTTCTTCCGCCAAGGCCGGGAACTCACCGTGATCCGAGAAGTATTCAGCCCGCGACTGGAGCAATGGCTTGGGCCCACCCCACGCCAACCCCTTCACCTCCCTTCATGAACAAACTCGGAGGTTTATCGCGATTTGCTCTTGACAACTTGCACCTTCATGTGCTGCAGGGATGATTAGCGCATTCCATTGGCCTCCGACCATGGCAACCCCCATCTGGCTGAGCCTCACCGACCTGGGGCAGTTGTTTGGCATTTCCTCAACCCATTGCGGCCGAGCGCTCGATCGCCTCGGATGGCGCGATCGCCACGGACGCCCAACCACCACAGCCGTTGAAGCGGGCGCCGCCAACACCAGCGGTTCCAACCTGCAACCGCGCGCTGAAGTGTGGAACAGCAAGGTGTGCTCCACCGTGCTTCAGAAGCAGGGTTACAAGCGCATCACCCGGGCCCAACACGTGAAGCAATGGGTGGCGCTCTTGGAAGCCCTCAGCGAAGGCTCGGCCTCAATCACCACCACCCCAGAGCAGATGGCCGAAGAACTACCGGCCGATCTCATTCACGATGTGAATCACCAGCTCCACAACCGGGGCTGCCGTTTTCAAGCACCGATCAAACCCGCAGCTTGAGTCAGTCCTAAGCACGCCGACGGCTCGAACGCGGCAACGGCCGACGACCAGCAGGCGCTGCGGGGGCCACAGACGTTTGTTCTCCAGGGGCTGATGTACCTGGAGAACGCTGCCAACGTTCCACACGGAAACTGTCGTCATCTGGCCAAGCATCGGCCTCACCAAGGCCAGCGTTCTGCCCAGCTGAGGAAGCCGTCTGAGCAGGGCTGATCAAAGGAGGCTGACGACGGGAAATGGCATCCAGGGGGCGTTTTGCCTTCGGCGCTGCCGTGCGTGCTGGAGCCTTTCGCTCCTGCCAATCCCCTTCTGGGCGCGTCATGTCGCGAGAACGAACGGCCCTGGAACGCCTCTCGTCAAAGCTGCTGCCCCAGTCCCCCTCCTCTTCATCCAGCAACCAATCAATCTTGTCGCCAACCCATCGGCCTACGGCATCCAAGCTCGCTCCAGTCGAGCGCCCTCCCCGGCTTGACGTCGTCCGGCTCCCAGGGCGCGCTCCGGCAACGCCATCCACAAGCTGACGCCCTGTTTCCAGCCACTGATCCAAGCGGCGATCCAGAGGCTCATCAAAGCGTTGCCGCGATCGACGCGGAGAAGGCTGTCGGCGGGGGTCCATAACCACGACGTTACCGGCGACGACGGGCGAGCCAGCGCTCTCGGCGACAACCAATGAGGGCAATCGACAGGCCACACACCTGAAGCACCAACAGAAACTGATTCATCTCAGCCATGGGCACCACCCGGAGGCTCATGACCACCCTGCTGAGGAACAGAGTCGATGGGCTCAAAGCGCAACAAACAGCTGGGATCCCAAACCCCGCCATGATGCCGCTCGCAACAAGGGCGACAGGCGGCATTGCGGACACGACGGCGATAAGGAGATGTCCTGCCGCATTGCGGACAAATAGCCATCCATCGCGCTGGCGACACGGGAACCGGAAACTGATGCCGCACACTCACTTCAAATCCACTTTGGGAGCGATTGATCGCATCCATGCGGGCGCGGAAGTTGGGGCCATGGCTTTCCCGCACACCCAGCACGAGATCCACCCAGGCATGGATCATTTCATGACACAGCGTGCTCTCCAGGGCCGTACGCGGCAAAGGCTCCAGCAACGGCCGTGACAACACAATTTCCCGACCCAGGGGCGGAGCCACACCAGGCCCACGCCGGTACATCCCGGCGGTGCGGCGCATGCGGCCATCACTCCAGCGCACCGCCAACAAGGGCTGGCTTCCCTCCACCAAGGCCCCCCCGAAGTGCTCCCTATTGAGCCGATGAAACAGGGGCAGCAAAGGCTCCAAAGGCATGAAATCGGCTGAAACGGTGCGGAGATCCAACCCCTGCAGTCTGACCGGCGCGGTCATCGGTCAGTCAGACTCGACCCCAATTCAATGGGCTCGGCGCCAATGGAACTTGGTCTGGTTCGCGAAATAGGGAGCAAGGCTCTGCTCGCCGGCGCTGGGGCCCTGCTCCTGTACTGGACGATCACCGCGGTGAAGCTGGTGCTGAGTGCCCGCGGCATCAATCCGCTGATCAAGCAGTTCTTCACCCAGGTGGCTGCAGGTCGCATTGATGCGGCTTATCTGCTCACCACCAAGAGCTACCGCCAACATGTAAACCGCCAGCAGTTCATCCGCTTCCTGGCTGGCCTGAAGCTGAACCGCTTCCGCAACCTCAAATCCGGTCGGCCCCGCATGCAGGAAGGCGACATCATCCTCACGGTGAAGCTGAAAGCCGACAACGACGAAGAACTGCCCCTCGATTTCACCTTCACCAAGGTGGAAGAGAACTGGCGCATCGCCCGCATCAATCAAGTCGCAGCCTGAGTCCTTCACCCCAGCACCAGTGATGACG
>JAAZVJ010000181.1 GCA_018623675.1 Synechococcus sp. HW_metabat.54
CTCCAGCTCTTGGATGCTGCGCCCCTGGAGGTCACCCCCCAGGGCTGTTTCCACGCGGGAGAAGCGATCCAAAAAACGCTGGTTCGTGCCGGCCAGGCCCGATTCCGGGTCGATCCCGCACCAACGCGCCACGTTCACCAGGGTGAACAGCACATCACCTAGTTCTTCCTGGGCGTGGGTCTTGTCGCCTGAAGCCACAGCCTCTTTGAGCTCATCAAGCTCCTCATGCACTTTGTCCCATACGCCGGCCATGTCGTCCCACTCGAAGCCTGCTTTGGCGGCTTTCTTGGAGATGGTCATGGCACCCGCTAGAGCGGGCTGACCGCGCACTTTGCCCGCCAGCTGGTCGCTCAGAGGGCTTGTTGATGGCGTTTGCCCCCCTTTCTCGGTGGCTTTGATGGCCTCCCAGCTGCGGCGCACTGCTTCGCTGTCACGCGCTTCGGCGTCAGCGAAAACGTGGGGGTGGCGACGGATCAATTTGTCGCTGATTGCTTCCGCCACATCATTGAGGTTGAAGCGGTTGCCTTCGCCGGCGATGCGTGCATGCAGCACCACTTGCAGCAGCAGATCGCCGAGTTCTTCCTTGAGATGGCTGTCATCGCCATGGCGAATGGCATCGGCAACCTCATGGGCTTCTTCCAGCACGTAGGGCACCAGGGATTGATGGGTCTGTTCCAGATCCCAGGGGCAGCCCGTTTGAGGATCGCGCAGTTGGGCGACTACCTCTTCCAGCCGCCGCAACGGATCCGGGTTCTGGGATGCCAGTGCGCTGGTGTCAGCCATGGAGCATTGGGGAACTGCCTGGGCTCACCTTCTCACTGTCGTTTCCTTTTGCGAGGTCGGCGGTGCCATTCCACCGGTAAGGGGTCACCGTCCATCAGCAGATGCAGCCACACACTGGCCTCCAGCCCGAGGGCCACGGACAGCACCATCCGCGGGCGGGCTAAGGCGTTGGTCTTGAGGCTTGCAGCAAGGGTGCTGGGGCTGGCGATCGAAAGTCCGAGCAGTGATTGCAGGAGCTCCTGCAGCAGCAGCCATCCCAGCAGGCTGCAGCTCAGCAGCCAGAGCAGGCGCAGAGCCATGCCGATCAGGGGGCCATGGGAGAACAGGGAGCGGTGAGGAACCAGGCGTCTGTAGGGCCACCAGATCCAGCGCAATGCCCCCCAGCGATGCAGTGGTTTGGATTGGGTATCGAGGTCGGGAGAGAGCCACAGCCCTCCGAATGCAAATGCTCCTGCTCCGATCAAACCAGCTTCGAGGCCTAGCCACGGGGTGAGGGCCAGTCCGAAGGGCATGCATGCCACCAACGTGGCCCGGTCGTGGTCGCGGCCAATGGCCATGGCGCTCAGGCAAGATGGAGGCTTCGGGCGATTAGCTCAGCGGTAGAGCACCTCCCTTACAAGGAGATTGTCACTGGTTCGATCCCAGTATCGCCCACTTTTTTGGCCAGAATGGAGTCCTCACGCCGCAGAGGCCCACGCTGATGCAGCCGTTTTCGATGCGATCTCCTTCCGCTGAGGTGGCCCATCTGCGTGCTGAGGGTTTGGCCTACGCCTATGACGGCAAACCAGCCCTCAGCAACGTGAACCTGTCGCTTGAGCCTGGATCCTTAACGGCCCTGGTGGGTGCCAACGGCGCCGGGAAGTCCACCTTGCTTCATCTGTTGCAGGGACAGCTCACGCCCCAGGCCGGTGGGGTGTGGCTGGGAGATCAACCGATTCAGCGTTCTCGCGCTCGGGTGGCGTTGATGCCACAGCGCGGCAGGATTGATTGGTCGTTTCCGATCACAGTTCGCGAGATGGTGGCCCTTGGTCAGGTGCGGGGGCCGCGCACCACGTGTTGTGAGTTGGATGCTGCGTTGCAACGGGTTGGTTTGCTGCCTTTGGCTTCCCGTCGTCTTGATGCCTTGTCGGGTGGTCAGCAGCAACGCACGTTGTTGGCACGAGCTCTGATTCAGCCCGCCAAGGTGTTGTTGCTGGATGAACCCTGTGCGGCGATCGATCCCCCGGCACGTCAACAGCTGCTCGGGCTGATGCGGCAACTCGCGGATGCGGGCTACAGCCTGCTGGTGAGCAGCCACGACTGGGGTGATGCCCTTGATGTGTACGACCGTGTGATCGTGCTTGATGGTCGGGTGAAGGCCGATGGAACGCCATCGGCTGTGCGCCATGCCCTTGCCACGCTTACCGATCTGGGGAATCACTGCTGTGGTTGATGCCATGCCCTGGTGGTTGCTTCCACTGCTGATGGCCCTGTTGGTGGGCGCGGTTTGTCCGGCGACAGGCACATTGCTGGTGACGCAGCGCCGGTTGCTGCAGGCCAACCTGATTGCCCATGCGGTGCTCCCCGGGCTGGCCGTTGCTCTGGCCGTTGGGATTGACCCGGCCCTTGGGGGAGTTGTGAGTGGGGTGTTGGGCGCTTTGCTGGCAGAGCGTCTTCAGCGCCGGGACGGCCGTAGCCACGAAGCGGTGATGAACACCGTCTTGGCGGGCTTTCTCGGCTTGGGAGTGCTGTTGATTCCCCTGTTGAATCTGCGCCTCGATCTGGAATCGGTGTTGTTCGGTGATCTGCTGGCTGTCGGAACCACGGATCTTGGACGTACCCTTGTTGCCGCAGCATCGTTGCTGCTGTTGGTGGGGTGGTCTTACCGGAGCTTGGTGTTTCTCGGGGTGGATCCTGACGGCGCTGCCGCCGTTGGCTTGCCGGTGAGAAGCCTCCGCTTGGCCTTGGCGTGTGTCACCGCCCTCGTGGTGGTGAGTGCCATGGCGGCCGTGGGGGTGGTGCTGGTGATCGCGTTGCTGTGTGCGCCGGTGCTGCCGGGTTTGCAGCAGGTGGCCAGTCTGCGGGCCGCCATGGTGCGTGCGTCGTTGGTGGGTGTCGCTCTCAGTGGGGCAGGTTTTGCGCTGGCTCTGCTGCTCAACCTGCCGCCCGGTCCGTTGATCGGTGTGGCTTGTCTGGGGCTGCTGCTTCCTGGAGCAAAGCTTCGCTGAGCGCCCAGAGGCGTTGCCGTTGGGCTGCATCGCGGGCCGCGGGCGCCACCGGTTGCTGTTTGGGCCATCCGCGCAAGCCTCCGAAGCCATCCGGGCCGTAGTGCTCACCGCCTTGGGCGTTTGGAGCCGTGGCGGCATAGAGCTGGGGTAGGGCTCCCATTGCAGCGCTTTGAAACAGGGGATCCATCAACCGGTAGGCCACCTCTTCAAGCTTGGATCCGTTCGCTGCAATGGAGGCTGGTTGCAGGTTGGTGCGTGCCAGCCCTGGATGGGCAGCTAACGACCGCACAGAGCTGCCGCGCGCTCTGAGCCGCTGATC
>JAAZVJ010000182.1 GCA_018623675.1 Synechococcus sp. HW_metabat.54
CTCTGTTCGGGCGGGGCTGCCACCTTCAGCAACATCAGTTCCCTTTCAACAGCAGGGATCTGAGATAAATCGAGCACCTGAAGCACGTTTACCAGCTTGTCGAGCTGTTTGGTCATCTGCTGGAGGGTGTGCTCGTCGCCCTCCACCACCATGGTGAGTCTGGAGCGGCCCTCAGCTTCCGCTGGACCAACGGCAAGGCTGTCGATATTGAAACCACGACGGGCGAACAAACCGGCAATACGGCTGAGTGCCCCGGATTCGTCCTCCACCAGCACGGACAGGGTGTGCTTCATGCCCCTCGTTTCGTTGTCAGCGGATGTGTGCTGTCCAAGTTACGGTCCAGCCACCTCAGGATGACCTGATGGAAGGCATCTGGGGTTTCGTCGTGGGGGCAATGGCCGCTGTTGTCGATTACCTCAAGCTCCAGCCATGGATGGGCTTGTTGGAGGCGTTCACCGAGCATCAGAGGCACAAATCGGTCTTGGCGACCCCACACGAGTAGTAGGGGGATGCGTTGCGGTAGCGCTGCGAGCTGTTCGAGAAGAGCTGGGGCTGTGGCGCCTCGCGGTCGGAGTGCCATGCCGATGCTCATGGCCCGCAGAGCACGGGCCGCGCTGGCTCTCCTGGCGGGTGAGGCAATCAGGTGGTGAAGGTCTTGGTCGTGGCGAATGGAGCGTTGATAGGCCCCCTGTAGCCCGATGCGGATCAGGGATGTGCGGCTGATCAACGGCACGAGAACTCCCAGGGGCAGGAGTCGCATCGCAGCCACCACAAACGGTCGCCGAAGGCGCCGCCAGAAGCGGGAGCGGCGCAGGGGGATGGGTTGCATCAGGGCTGGATCAGGCAGGGGTGCCGCTGCGATCCCTGCCACGAGATCGGGCCGCAGTACGGCTGCCGTCAGCGCCGTAAGCCCCCCCAGCGAATTGCCCACCAGCACCGCCTGCTGTGCAGCTGTGGCCTGCACCACCTGCTCGAGAAATCCGCAGACTTGCCTTGCCCAAAGGCGATTGTCGACGGGCCGCCGGTGGTGATGGCCCGGTTGCTCAGAACGGCCAAAGCCAATCAGATCGATGCCGTAAACGCGGTAGCCCTCAGCCGCGAGCGGGGCAGCGTTGAAACGCCAATGCTCGCTACTGGCGCCAAATCCATGCAAGAGCACAAGAGGCTTGCCTTCAGGTGGCCCCATCACCCGCCAGTGGCTTCCTAGGCCCTCCCAGATCCAAGTGGATGCCTGGCCCCAATCAGACTGCCGCCCTGCGGCCTGCGCGGCAGTCTGGAGAGCGGTTGCATCCACAGACATCTGACCGAGTACTCCGATCACTATCGCGAAGGTGCCGCCCAGCTGCAGTTGGGCGAGGGGTTTTTTCGGCCCGACTCGCGGCCGTCGCGCGACCTTTCGGTGCTGCTGGCGGCTTGGCAGCGTGTACAGCGCGGTGATCGCGGTTGCCGTTGGCTGGATCTGATGGCGGGTTGCGGCATCAGGTCACTGCGTTGGGGGCTTGAGGCTGCTGCTGCGCCATTAGCTGCTGCTGCGCCATTGGCTGCTACGGGGGCTTTGGGTCCCCTGCAACTCACGGTGAATGACGCTGACGCCGCAAGGGGGCCATTGCTGCGCAGGAATTTGGAGCCATTGGATCAGGTTCCCTTGCAGCTCCAGTTGCGCCAAGAGCCCGCCGAGGTGCTGTTGCGTCGTGCCTACCTCGAGAAGCAGCATTTCGACCTGATTGACCTGGATGCCTTTGGCTGCCCTAACGCTCTGTTGCAGGCGGCCCTGCAGGCGCTGGCCTTCAACGGAGTGTTGTTGCTGGCCAGCACCGATGGCCGCTCCCCGACGGGCCACGACCGTGCCGCTGCCGTTCGGCGCTTTGGTGCGGCTGCTCGGGCCCACCCTTCCAGCTGGGAACTGGCCCTTCGCTTGCAGCTGGCCTCACTGGCTCGGGAAGCCTGGATCCTCGGCCGCGGTCTGGAGCCCTTGGCCTGTTTCAGCGATGGCCGCACCTTTCGATTGGCGGTGCGACTGAAGCAGCGCGCCACTGCCCATGAAGAGCGGCAATTGGGGCTTTTGGCCCGATGTGAGGCGTGTGGTGACCAGGCGCAGCAATCGCTGTTGAAGCTTCAGGGTTGGCGCGATTGTGCATGTGGCCCGGGGCGAGGGCGCTGGGCTGTGAGTGGGCCCCTGTGGCTGGGCCCCTTGCAATCAGAGAACGTGATTGGTGAATTGCTGGCCCTCTCCGCCAGTCTGGAGGTCACGCTGGGGCCGGCTGGCCTGCGTCTGTTGCAGCGCTTGCAAGCGGATCCGGGATCGCCTGTTGGCTCTTGGTCGAGTGCAGAGTTGGCACGGCGTCTGCAGCTGAAGGGGCCGCCAGCTCTCAAGGATCTGGTCGCTGGCCTACGGGCTGAGGGGTATCAGGCCCACGTGAGCGGGGTCATGCCCGGACAGGTGCGCACTGATGCACCTCTCGACAGCTTGTTTCAGGTTTGCCGCCAACGGGGCAGGAAGGATCGTTAAATGGGTGCTGAAACGAAAACCCCCACCATGGCCGCGGAGATTTTTGGTACTGCTGCAATTTTCTGGGTGCTGATTCCGGTTGGTCTGGCCGGAGGTGCCCTGCTTCTCAAGCTCCAAGGCGACAACTGACATTGCCCCTCCCCGCGATTGGGGGGGTATCCAATTAGGCTCCTTCCCTTGCGCGAGCGAACCCCATGCAGGTTCTGGTGGTTGGAGCAACTGGCACGCTGGGGCGGCAAATTGCACGCCAAGCCCTTGATGCCGGTCATCAAGTGCGCTGCATGGTGCGCACTCCTCGTAAGGCGTCCTTCCTCCAGGAATGGGGTTGTGAACTAACCCGCGGTGATCTGCTGGAACCCGCCAGCCTCGATTACGCCCTTGAAGGCATGGATGCGGTGATCGATGCCGCTACTAGCCGACCCGACGACCCCCACAGTGTTTACGAAACCGATTGGGACGGCAAGCTCAATTTGTTCCGTGCCTGTGAAAAGGCAGGTGTGAACCGACTGGTGTTTCTCTCGCTGCTGGCGGCAGAGCAACACCGTCAGGTGCCTTTGATGGATATCAAGTACTGCACCGAGAAGCTGCTTAAAGAGTCGAAGCTCGATTACACGATCCTTCAAGGTGCAGCCTTCATGCAGGGGGTGATTGGACAGTTCGCCATCCCCGTGTTGGAGAGTCAAACCGTCTGGGTGAGCGGCAGCCCCACGGCGATTTCCTACATGAACACCCAAGATGTCGCCCGCTTCGCGGTGGCGGCGCTTGAGCGTGCTGAAACGGTGCGCCGCAGTTTCCC
>JAAZVJ010000183.1 GCA_018623675.1 Synechococcus sp. HW_metabat.54
CACGCTCAGCCGCAATGTCACGGCCGAGGAACATGCCACCCTGAGCGCGCCCCAGAGCCACG
Organism: Synechococcus sp. HW_metabat.54; assembly: GCA_018623675.1. Taxonomy (GTDB): domain Bacteria; phylum Cyanobacteriota; class Cyanobacteriia; order PCC-6307; family Cyanobiaceae; genus Synechococcus_C. The sequence goes on from JAAZVJ010000183.1 coordinate 63, forward strand.
GGGCCAAGCTTGTCGCTCATTCCAAAACGGGTGACCATCTGCCGAGCAACTTGAGCAACCTGCTGCAGATCGTTGGACGCACCTGTGGTGACTTCGTCCTGGCCGTAGATGATTTCTTCTGCGACACGGCCACCGAGAGCGACAGCCATCTGGCTCTGCAAATAAGTGCGTGAGTAGAGACCCGACTCCATCCGCTCTTCACTGGGGGTAAAGAAGGTCAGACCACCAGCATTGCCGCGGGGAATGATCGAAATCTTCTGAACCGCGTCGTAGTCGGGCATCACAGCACCGACCAACGCATGACCAGCTTCGTGATAAGCGACCAGACGCTTGCGACGCTCAGTCATGACACGGTCTTTCTTTTCAGGACCGACCATGATCCGCTCGATGGCATCACTGATTTCGTCATTGCTGACTTCAGTGAGTTGACGACGGGCGGCAAGGATGGCTGCTTCGTTCAACAGGTTGGCGAGGTCAGCACCGGTGTAACCGGGAGTACGACGCGCCACCTTGTCGAGGTCGACATCTTTCGACAGCGTCTTGCTGCGTGCATGAACACCCAGAATTTGCAGACGACCGGCGTAGTCAGGGCGATCGACCGTGACTTGACGATCAAAGCGACCAGGACGCATCAAGGCTGCATCAAGCACATCAGGACGGTTGGTCGCCGCGATGATGATGATGCCAGTGTTGCCCTCAAAGCCATCCATCTCGGTGAGGAGTTGGTTGAGGGTCTGTTCGCGCTCGTCGTTGCCACCGCCTAAGCCGGCGCCACGTTGACGACCCACAGCATCGATCTCATCGATGAAGACGATGCAAGGTGCATTTTTCTTGGCCTGCTCGAACAGGTCACGGACGCGACTTGCACCGACACCAACAAACATCTCCACGAACTCAGAACCGGAGATGGAGAAGAAAGGCACTCCTGCCTCACCAGCAACGGCTTTAGCAAGGAGAGTTTTACCGGTTCCGGGAGGGCCAACAAGCAAACAGCCCTTGGGGATCTTCGCCCCTACGGCGGTAAAACGATCGGGGTTCTTGAGGAAGTCGACCACTTCGGTGAGCTCGAGCTTGGCTCCTTCAATGCCAGCCACATCACCAAAGGTGACCTGCGTGGATGGCTCCATCTGAACCCGAGCCTTGCTCTTCCCGAAATTCATTGCGGGATTACCGCCTCCACCGCCCTGGGCGCGGCGGAAGAGGAAGAACAGTCCTCCCAGTAGGAGCAAGGGGAGCAGCAAGCTGCCGGCCGCCTGCTGCCACGCACCGGGCTGACGCGTGGGCTGCACTGCGATATCAACGTTGTGATCAGTCAGCAGCTTGAGCAGATCCTTGTCTGGAGCAAGGTTGACCTCAGCGCGGCGCCCGTCGTTCTCGACAATCACAGCCGAGCCCCGATCTGGGGAAATGGTGACGCGGCTGACCTGGTCTTCTTGAACAGCCTCAACAAAATCGCTGTAGCGCAAAGTGCGCGCAGCTGTTGCGGGGTCGGGACGATCAAGGAAGGCAGTGCCCACCGCGATGACCACGACCACAAGCAGGACGTAAAGGCCGACGTTGCGCCAACGCTTGTTCAAGGTTCTCTTGCCTCTGATGAAGGAATGTTAATAGAGATCCTCAGGGATCAGGCGGCACGGAGCACGTCAACCACGCTCTTGAAGGCGAACCACTCAGGAATCTCCTCACCGCTGCGCAGCATCTTGCGGAATTGGGTGCCGCTCAGTTTCTTCACATGCAGGCCACGGGTTTCGGCATGTTCAGCGGTGACGTAACCCTCTTCCTCGGTGTAGACGAGGTTGAGTGAAGGCACCGTTTCCATCGAGAGCTCCGGCGCACACTCCTTGGCGAAGTTCTGAGCGTCGTAAGGGCCGTAGAAATCGTCGCCACTGAGGGACGACTTACATCCGGCCATGTCGCGACCAATGATGAAGTGGGTGCAGCCGTAGTTGCGGCGAATGATCATGTGCTGCAGCGCTTCGCGTGGACCTGCCATGTGCATGGCATAAGGCAGGTAGGCCCAGCGGATCCGCTCGTTATTCACCTCTTCCGCCAACCGCTCGTAGGTCTGAAAGCGCACGGTGCCGGGGATGTCGTCCTGCTGGGTGGGGCCGCATGTGGGGTGCACCAGCACAACGGCGTTCTCACTCACGTTCTGAGCATGCAGAGCACGGGTGAACAGCTCGTAATGGGCGCGGTGAATGGGGTTGCGGCACTGGAACGCCACCACGTCTTCGCCGTTGGGGAGACCTGCACGCACCTCGGCTGGGGTCTTGCAGGGGAACACACGCTTGGGAAGCTCCAAGCCCTGAATCAGACCACCCAGATAGAAGCGCTTGCGCTCCATGGTGATCATGCGCACCGCAGGGTGCTCAATGGAGGTGGTGCCGTAGCAACCTTTGGCTTCCACCACTTTGTTGGGTTCCCACTTGTCTTCAACAGTGAGTACCGCCAGATCCTGGCCCTTGTAGGTGAGCAGCACCTTGTCGCCAACAGCGACATCATCGCTGTCGGTGTCCATCACGATCGGCAGACCGAAGAGATAACCCGAAGTGGTGCGATGGCCCGCCACAACAGCGTCGTAATCGGCCTGATGCATGAAGCCACGCTCGGGGGAGAAACCACCCACCACCAGCAGTTCCACATCGCAGGCATTGCGATCGGAGCACTCGAGAGTTTTGGTCGCTGAGGCCTTGATCGCGGCCTTCTCCGCATCCGGGGCCATCAGATCCACCAGGGTTCCGCCATAAGGGGCGATCACGCCGTTTGGTGCGGAGCTGACAGTCATGGCTGACCTGCGGAGAGAAACCGGGAGATTCTCCCAGACGGCATTAAAAAAGGGGGCCTTGGTGGCCCCCCTTCGAATTTGGCTGCTCAAGAAAAGGATCAGGCCTCTTCGAGACGGCCGTAAAGCTCACCACTGATCTTGATGTCAACCACTTCACGACCACCCATGTCGGAGTCGGAAGGCTGAATCGCAGAGAACACCCCGGCGAACTCACCGGTTTCAGGATCCACCTTGGTGATGGACAGGCTCATCTGGCCAACACCGTCGATGTAGCGCTTGTTGTTGTCCTTCTCAAGGCCGTCATCATCACCACCCAACGCAACCAGACCCTGGGCGTACTGCACACCAGTGGTCAACGCACGACCCTTGGGATCGATGAAGTTGCTGGTGCGGTAGCTGGGGGTGCGATAGGTGCCTTCGAAGTCGGTGCTGGTGGTGATAGCAGCACCATCAGCAG
>JAAZVJ010000184.1 GCA_018623675.1 Synechococcus sp. HW_metabat.54
CAGCTGCCCGCTCCATGCGATTTTCTGGCTGCATTGCGGCAAGCTGCGGTGAAGCCGGCAGTGATCGCCGAGGTGAAAAAGGCCAGCCCCAGTAAAGGGGTGATCCGTGATGACTTCGACCCTGTCGCCATTGCTAAGGCCTATGCCGCTGGTGGCGCCAGCTGCTTATCGGTGCTCACCGATAAGCAGTTTTTTCAAGGTGGTTTTGAGGTGTTGGTGGATGTGCGTGCAGCCGTCGACTTGCCTTTGCTCTGCAAGGACTTCATCCTCACGCCCTATCAGCTTTACCAGGCCCGCGCCGCAGGCGCAGATGCCGCGCTGTTGATCGCTGCAATCCTCACGGATCAAGATCTCTCCTATCTCTCGAAGGTGGCCGCCACCCTGGGCCTCACTGTGTTGGTGGAGGTTCACGACAGCGAAGAGTTGGAGCGGGTGCTGAACCTGGGTGGTTTTCCTCTGATTGGTATCAACAATCGGGATCTCACCAGCTTCGACACCGATTTGGCGACCACTGAAACGCTTACGGCGACCTTCGGTGATCGCCTTGCCGAGCAAGGAGCTTTGTTGGTGAGCGAATCGGGGCTCTTTACGCGTTCTGATCTTGATCGCGTGCAGCGTGCCGGAGCTGCAGCGGTGCTGGTTGGCGAGGCGTTGATGCGCCAAGACGACGTGGAAGCCGGTCTGCGCACTTTGATTGCAGGCTGATCCTCGGCTGCTTCGGTCTGTTGATGCCTGGCCATAAAAAAGCCCCCGCCTCGGCGGGGGCTTTGTTTTGCTTCGATCAGCGGAATCAGGCAGCGGCGAGGTTCGCAGCGACGAAGTCCCAGTTGACCAGCTTCTCGAGGTAGGTGGTCATGTAGTCAGGACGACGGTTCTGATAGTCGAGGTAGTAGGCGTGCTCCCACACGTCCATGGTGAGCAGAGCTTTCTGACCGTGGGCCAGGGGCAGATCAGCGTTGGCCGTCTTGGTGACTTTCAGGGTGCCGTTGTCGAGCACCAACCAGGCCCAGCCGCTGCCGAACTGGGTTGCGCCAGCAGTTTTGAACTGCTCAACGAAGGCGTCGTAGCTGCCGAAATCAGCGTTGATCTTGTCCAGCAGGGCACCGGTGGGCTGGCCGCCGCCGCCGGGCTTCATGCACTGCCAGTAGAAGCTGTGGTTCCAGACCTGAGCTGCGTTGTTGAACACACCGGCCTTGCTGGAATCACCAGCCACTGCGGTGATCACGTCTTCCAGGCTCTTGCCGTCGAGCTCAGTGCCTTCGATCGCCTTGTTCAGGTTGGTGACGTAGGCGTTGTGGTGCTTGCCGTGGTGGAACTCCAGGGTGGAGCGGGAGATGTGGGGCTCCAGCGCATCCATGGAATAAGGCAGCTGGGGAAGGGTATGGGCCATGAGGAGGGCGTTCAGCGGCGGGATCCTAACGAGAGCTCCGCCGCCTTAGCCCCCCAGCTGGTGATCAGCCCTTCACTTCCAGCAGTTCCACTTCGAAAATCAACGTGGCGTTGGGAGGGATCACACCACCGGCACCACGGGCTCCGTAACCGAGGTCGGAGGGGATCACCAGCTTGCGCTTGCCGCCCACCTTCATGCCTTGCACGCCTTCATCCCAGCCCTTGATCACGCGACCGGCGCCAAGGGGGAAGCTGAAGGGAGTGCCACGGTCGTAGCTGGCATCGAACTGGCTGCCGTCTTCCAGGGTTCCCCGGTAGTGGACCACGACGGTTTGGCCGGCACTGGCTTCAGCTCCGGTTCCCACCTCCAGGTCGGTGATGCGCAGGCCGCTCGCGGTGACCTGGGTTTTGTCGGCATTGATCGGACCGCCGAGGGCGGATGCATCGGCCTGGTTGGAATCGGCTGCCATGGCAAAGAGAGTGGGGTTGGGATCCTCAGGGTCCAGCTCCAAAGGAGCGGCCTGGGTGGTTTGGGCTGCGCTAGTACTGCGCGCGACTGCCTCGACGGCAGCGCTGTTGGCGGCGGGTTGGGCGGCCACGACGGTGGAAGGTGCCACGATCTGACTCACCAATGCCACCACCAGGCAGGCCACGCAAACCGCTGAACTGATCAGGATGTCGCGCACGGTGTTCGGCGGATGGAGACCGGCCGATTCTGGCAGGTTCAGTCGGGACGCTCCCGTTGGCGTAATTGCTGCTCCAGGCGATCGATGCGGCCCCTCAGTTCATCCAGTTCCCGTTGGCTGGCCAAGCCGAGATCCTGCAGCAGGTTGTCGCGGTTGCGTTCAAGGTTGCGTCCCATCTGTTGCTCGAGCTCTGGGGTCTCCCCCCGCAGCGCCTTGAGCACGTCGTCGACCAGAGCCGAGGCATGGTTGGCATCAAGCCGACCACTGCTCACCCATTCTTGGGTGACGTAACGCAGCCGATCTGCCACCAAGGTGGTGGTGCCAAGCCCCCGAAGAAGCAATTGCTGCAGTGGGTTGGCGCTGTCCATCGCGGCGGGCAAATCACTCTTGGTTTCAGGATGGCTGCAGGATCCACCACTGACCATGGGCAATGACCGATCCCTGGCATGGATGCAGGGCCTCCTCGGTGGTGGTCTGGCGGGGCTGGCTCTGAGCGCTCCAGAGTGGTGTCCATCAGGGCCATGGTTAATGGTGCCTGCTTTGGCGCTGCTCTGGTCGGCAGCCCGTCGTCCCTGGCCCGCGGCTGGGTGGGGCGCCATCGCCGTGCTGGTGAGTCATCGCTGGTTGCTTGGTCTCCACCCCCTGATGTGGATTGGTGTGCCCGCTCCGTTGAGCCTGCCGGTGGCCATGGCGGTTTGGATCGCCTGTGCAGTTGCTGCGGCGGTTTTGGTGGCGACCTGGGGGGTGTTGGCGCGTTGGTGCCGGCGTTCACGCTTGAGCTCGGCATTGCTGCTCGCGGGGCTTTGGGGGCTGGCGGAGGTGCTGCTCTCTCAGGGGCCTTTGTTTTGGATTGGCGTCGGCGGCGGCGTGCTGCCTGGGGACCCTCTTCTGGCCGGTTTGGCCCGCTGGATCGGTGCCAGCGGTTTGGCCTGTCTTCAGCTGCTGGCGGGGTGGTGGCTTTGGCAGTTGTGCGTTCAGCCCGCCCCCCATCGGCGTGTCTGGGGGGGGATGGGTGCCGCTGCCGTGCTGATGGCCCATGGCCTTGGGTGGTGGGCCCTGACCAGTCCGCCAATCCTGGACACCGAGACGGTACGGATGGGCCTATGGCAGCCAGCGCTGCCCACCCGCGAGAAATTCACGGCGGAGCAGCAGCGCCGTTTGCCGATCAGGCTGCAGCAAGCCATGGCCATGACTGCCCAAAGCGAGCTGGCGGCACTCGTGGC
>JAAZVJ010000185.1 GCA_018623675.1 Synechococcus sp. HW_metabat.54
CGATATCACCCGCGGGCGTTTCCGGGTGCGCGGGGATGTGCTCGAGATTGGCCCCGCCTACGAAGACCGCCTGGTGCGGATCGAGTTGTTTGGTGATGAGGTGGAGGCGATCCGCTACGTGGATCCCACCACTGGCGAGATCCTCCAGAGCATGGAGGCGATCAACATCTATCCCGCCAAGCACTTCGTCACCCCCAAGGAGCGGCTCGACACCGCCATCAAAGACATCCGCTCGGAGCTCAAGGAGCGACTGGATTTTCTCAACACAGAAGGCAAGTTGCTGGAGGCGCAACGGCTTGAGCAGCGCACCACCTATGACCTGGAAATGCTGGGGCAAGTGGGCTATTGCAATGGCGTTGAGAACTACGCCCGCCATCTGGCAGGCCGCGAGCCCGGCACAGCGCCGGAATGCCTGATTGATTACTTCCCCGACGACTGGCTGTTGATCGTTGATGAGAGCCACGTCACCTGTTCACAGCTGCAGGCGATGTACAACGGCGACCAGGCCCGCAAGAAGGTGCTGATCGACCATGGTTTTCGCCTCCCCAGCGCTGCGGACAACCGGCCGTTGAAGGGCGAGGAGTTCTGGACCAAAGCACGGCAGACCGTGTTTGTGAGTGCCACTCCCGGCAACTGGGAAATGGAAGTGAGTGGTGGGCAAGTGGCGGAGCAAGTGATTCGCCCAACAGGTGTCCTCGATCCCTTGGTGGAAGTGCGGCCTACCAGCGGTCAAGTGGATGACCTGCTCGGCGAGATCCGCAGCCGAGCCAAGAAGCAGCAGCGGGTGCTGGTCACCACCCTCACCAAGCGGATGGCGGAAGATCTCACCGATTACCTGGCGGAGAACGAGGTGCGCGTGCGTTACCTGCACTCCGAGATCCATTCGATCGAGCGGATCGAGATCATTCAAGACTTACGCCTTGGCGAATACGACGTGCTGGTGGGCGTGAACCTGCTGCGGGAAGGTCTTGATCTTCCTGAAGTGTCGTTGGTGGCGATCCTCGATGCCGATAAGGAGGGCTTTTTGCGGGCCGAACGCTCCCTGATCCAGACCATCGGCCGCGCAGCGCGCCATGTGGAGGGGGTTGCCTTGCTCTACGCCGACAACATGACCGACTCGATGGCGAAGGCGATCAGCGAGACCGAACGTCGCCGCAAGATTCAGCAGACCTACAACGAAAAGCACGGCATCGTTCCCACCGCTGCCGGCAAGAAGGCGAGCAATTCGATCCTGTCGTTTCTGGAGTTGTCGCGGAAACTCAAGACCGATGGCCCCGATGCCGACCTGGTGCAGGTGGCCGGTAAGGCGTTGAAGGCGGTTGAGGATGACAGTGACGGGATGGCTCTCGATGCCTTGCCAGAACTGATTGACCAGCTGGAGCTGCGCATGAAGGAGGCGGCCAAAAAGCTCGATTTCGAGGAGGCAGCCAACCTGCGTGATCGGATCAAACAGCTGCGTCAGAAACTGGTCGGAAAGGGCTGATCTTCATCTCTTGACCTCATCCTTTGCTGCTGCGGTCACCACCTACGACGCTGCGGCAGCGCCTCAGCGCATGGCGGCGATGCGCATGGCGACAGAAGTTCATCGCCGCATCACTGGTGATAGGCCGATGAAGGCCGAGGAGTTGCCTTCCTGCCTCCTTGATCTCGGTTGTGGCACCGGTTTGGCGACCCGATCTTGGTTGGATCAGCTCCAGGCTTCAGGTCAGCCTGACCCCGATCAGCTCCTGTTGGTTGATCAGGCCGCTGCCATGGTGGAACGGGCCTCTGCTCTGCTGGCGGAGCGTCACGGGGCTGTCAAGGGTGTGGTGCTCGATGCATTTCGGCGCGATGCAACGGATGGGTTGGCGGCTCAGTTGCCTTGCCAGGGCAGCCGGCTTTTGCTCTCCAGCTACGCGCTGCAGTGGAGTCCTACGCCCCTGAGGGTGCTTCAACAGGTCTGGGCGCCATTGCTGCGTGCTGGTGACTGGCTGGCCGTGGCTGTGCCGGATGCCACCAGCTTTCAGATCTTGCGTCAGGCCTTGGTTGCTGCGGAGCTTCCATCCCATTTGCTGGAGTTGCCCGATCCCCAGGCTTTGATCGGTCCGCCGGCTCAACGCGCCTTGGCGTCCCAGTTCGAATGGGTGGCTAGCGGTTCGTTTGCCAATGCTGTGCCGGTGTCGTCAGCTCTGGCCTATCTGCGTCATTTCGCCCTGATCGGTGCCCGGCCGCGGCGTTCCCCCTATTCCCGAAGTCAGTTGGTGCGTTTGCGGCGCTGTTTGGATCAGCAGCTCAGCTTTGGGGTCGCTGAGCTGGATTACCACTCCACCTGGATGCTGTTGCGTCGTCTTTGATGCCTCGGAGGTCTTAGGCCTCGAGCGGTGATTCGGTGCCCTGGGCCTGGTGGATCGTGTTGCCCCCCAAGCCAAAGCCTGCATGCACCGCTTGTAGGGCTGCTACCCCATCGCTTTCTGCCACAACACAGCTGGTACGGATCTCGCTGGTGGCGATCAGTTCAATGTTCAAACCAGCATCCGCGAGCGCTCGGAACATCCGCGCTGCAGTTCCCGCGGTGGCGGGCATTCCAGCACCGACGGCACTCACCCGGGCGATGGCAGGCCCATCCTCCAGTTGCGCTCCTGGCCATTGCGCCAGGAGAGGCGCGAGGGCTTGGTCGGCACGGCCGCGATCGTCGCGTTTGAGGGTGAAGCTGATGTCGCGGCTGCCGTCCGCGTGTTGCCGTTCCGACTGCACGATCGAATCAAGGCTGATGCCGGCATCGGCCAGGGCTGTGCAGAGAGCTGCCGCTGTGCCGGGCTTGTCGGGGACATAACGCACGCTCACCTGGGCTTGGTCCCGGTCGAGGGCCACACCGCGCACCTCGGGTTCTCCCGCGCCGGATGCCTCTGGGTTGAGGTGCACCTGCTGCTCGCTGAGTTCGAATGCTGTTGTGACGGCCCTGAGCGCCTTTGCGCCTTGGTCGGCGTCGATCACGCAGCTCACCTTCACCTCGCTGGTGGCGATCAGGCGCAGATTGATCCCAGCTCTGGAGAGGGTGTCGAAGAGGCCGGCGGCAATGCCGGGGCGTCCCATGATGCCGGCACCGTTGATGCTCAGTTTGCTCATGCCGCCTTCAGCGACCAACTGACCGCCCCAGTCGTCGAGCAGGCCTGCGCAGATGCTGCGGGCCCTGTCGAGGTCGGCTTCGGCCACGGTGAAGGTGATGTCGTTGCTGCTGCCTTCGTGGGTGGCCTGAATGATCAGGTCCACATTCACGCCATCGGCTGAGAGCGCTTC
>JAAZVJ010000186.1 GCA_018623675.1 Synechococcus sp. HW_metabat.54
GCCACGACTTCCTTCATGGCCTGAATGGCTTGAACGGTTGCGCCGATGGGAACGCCCAGGGAGTTGTAGGTCTCTTTGAGGCCATTGAGGACACGCTCATCAAGGATGGAGGTGTCACCCGCCAGCATGGCGTAGGTGGAATAACGCAGGTAGTAATCCAGGTCGCGGATGCAGGCTGCGTAGCGACGGGTGGTGTACATGTTGCCGCCAGGACGGGTGATGTCCGAGTACAGCAGCGCTTTGGCCACGGCGTCACGGATGATGCCGGAGGCGTTGGCGCTGATGGTGGCAGCTGCGCGAACACGCAGTTCACCGCTGGCGAAATACTGCTCGAGATTGCTCATCGAGGCGGTATCCAGATACAAGCCCTGCACGTCGGACTTGTTGATGACGTTGGTGATGGCGTCTTGCATGAGTTCTCAGTAGGAGCGTGATTTAAAGGTGTTGAATCAGGCGAGAGCGCCCACCACGTAGTCGAAGTAGGTGCCGGCTTCTTCGGCGTCGGTGCCGGTCAGCAGCCCCATGGCCACGATTTTCATTTCACGCACTGCTGAGGCCATGGCCTCCAGGGGAGTGCCCAGGGAGCGATAGAGCTCTTTGGCTCCGATCACACCGATTTCTTCGATGGGGGTGACATCACCTGCCACGATTCCGTAGGTGACGAGGCGCAGGTAGTAGTCCATGTCGCGCAGGCACGTGGCGGTCATCTCTTCGCCGTAGGCGTTGCCGCCAGGGGAGATGACGTCAGGGCGCTTCTGGAACAGCTGACCAGCGGCCTGCTTGACGATTTGTTCGCGGCTCTCGCAGAGAACCTGGGCGACGCGGAGACGGCGCTGTCCGCCGCTCACGAAAGCCTTGATCTGGTCGAGTTCGCCAGGGCTGAGATAGCGGGCTTCGGCGTCCGCGTTGATGATCGAGTTGGAGACGATGCTCATGCAGTTCTGCCTCGAAAAGCGCGGCCGCCCGAGGGAGGCCGAGATCCGGTGAGTGGTTTACGCAATCAGTTTGACTGATCGCCAGGACATTCTGCGCGAGTGCTTGACAGAACTTGGCGGCGCGGTAACAGTTCTTCACGCCCTCTGTTTTTGTGCTGATCCCTTGCGCTGCAGGGCTTCTCGCCACTGCCTGGAAGTCGCCGCCGAGGGGATAGTTTGTAATACATAGTGAGGTTTATTTCTGGCATTTCATTAAAAAACCTCCCCAAAGATTTGGGGAGGTTTTGGTCGCTGAAGGGATGGGATCGGAGATCAGATCGCAGCTGACTCGTTGGGGTTGATGGCGGCATTGCCAGCAAAGAGAGAAGCGGTCCGCGTCACCGTTGCCTGGCTCTGGCCCTCTGTGGTTTGCATGCCCACGATCTGAGGAGCTTGATCTCGCAGGCTCTCGCTTCGGCGTTCCAGCACAAGCTTCACTGCCGCAGGCTGGCCTTCGTTGGCGCGCAATTGGAGGAATTCAGCCACTTCAGCGGGAGTTGCTGCCCGACCTGTGAGGTTGAGGTAAGCAGCAGATGCAGCCCGAAGCGGGGCCATTCGAGAGAGCTGACTCTGGTAAGTCTCACTCAGGGCAACAGCTTCGATGAAGCCCGTGAGGGTGATGTCCTCGTTGCGGAGCTTTGACTCGGCTGACGTCAGGCGCTCTGAGTCGAGGGGAATGCGATTGATCAGTTGGCGATAGGTCGCATTAATGGCCGCCTCAAGGGTTTCCTCGGTGTAAGGGGCTTTCAGCACGACCGCAGGTGGGAGCCCGTTCCTGCGCTTCAGACCACTGGCCTCCGACACGCGAAGAGCGTTGGCAAGACGCGCGCCTGGAATGTCTGGCTGAGAGGCTCCAGTGTTCCGCACCTGGAACGGTGAGCGGGTGAAACTCTTGGCTCCAGAGAATTTGCTGGGTGCCTGAGAGGAGCTGGCTGATCCACTGCCACCTTGGCTTGGGGAGAGTTGCTGAAGCGAGGCCCAGCGCGGGTCTGGTGCGTTGGTGCTGATGGATGCACTCCAGTTCCCCTGGATGGTCGCTGCAGGCTTCAGATTCCTCGGGGTGATGTCACCGCTGCTTTGGAAGCCGTCCTTCCGCCTCACATTGGGACGGGCCTGAGGAATCGGATCAACGATGGCTTTGGCGTTGATCTCCTGCTTCCAGGTGGGAACACGGCGTGTATTCAGATCCTTCGGTGTAATGAACCGCTCATAGGGAACGGTGTCTTCGCCGAAGCAGTCTTGGTACTCCTTGCTGTCGATCAAGGCATCGACGAGTCCGTAGAAGCCTTTGCGTGCCGCGGTGTCGAACAGCGCGTCGATTTCCCAGCGGCCAAATGTGGGTCGCCCCAGCAGCCTGCGGTGCATCACCTCAATGGCTTTGGCCACGTACAGACCGTTCCAGTAGCGGCGCCGGAACGCATCGGAGCGGGCCACTGCCCGCACGAAATCACGCAGTGAGAGGTCGCCGTTCTCCAGACGTGCTTCTTCGGAGCTCTTGCGCTCGCCGGCATAACCAGCATTGCCAAGAACCTGCACATAGACCGCATTGATGACGGCTTGGGTGCTCGCCTCTGTAGCTCTGATGCTGGGCTGACCGCCGCGACGGGGAACAGCAGCACCGCCGGTAGCAATCTGCTGAAGACGCACCACCTTCGGACCCACTTTGCGTGGACGGCTGCTGCGGAACTGTTCGCTGCCCATCTGGCCAGGTGCAGCCAGACCATTGCTCACCAGCAAGCGACGGCTGTCGTATCCGTAGGGGGCTGGCCGTGTGCTGACGGACGCAGTCCCGCTCGGGAAAATCGCTCCGTATTGATTGCCAATGGGGTCGTTGCCACCGCCGTAGACGTGCTGGTCAGCGAAAGGCTGGCGGTAGGAGGCGTAAAGGGTGACGTACTGAGGAGCCCCCTCGAACGGTGCACTGAATCGGAACAATTTCCGGTTCGAGCCCCAGCCAGCGCTTTCCTGAGCTTCTTCCCCAAGATCACGAAGGAACGGAACCGTCTCTTCACCGAAGGTTTGGGCGTATTCCGATGAATTCACCAGAACATCAATCAAGCCGTTGAGGCCTTGATCGCTGAGGATCGCGAAAGAGGTCTTGAATTCCTCGAGGGAGCTGATGCCTCGGCCGAGGAAGTGGCGGTAAGCCAGTTCCACCACGCGGCTGTTCACGAAGCGGTCGTGGAATTGTTGGCGGTATTCCTTGCAGCGTCCGAGTGCACGAATGAACTCGCGCATCGAGATCTTGCCTTGCACCAACTGAGACGC
>JAAZVJ010000187.1 GCA_018623675.1 Synechococcus sp. HW_metabat.54
AGCACCGCTCGCTGCAGGATGGCCCTACCGAGCCGAGCACCACTGAGATCTGCTCCCTCGAGATTCGCATCCTCCAATCGCGCACCCCGGAGATCCGCCTCGCGGAGGTCAACGCCAATCAGATGGGCACCCCGTAAATCAGCCCCGCGCAGGTCGCAGCCACGGCATTGCCCTGTGGCTTGTAGCCGCACCACAGGATCCACCTGGATCGGAATCGGAACAGCAGCAAGAGCGGGCGAGGTGAGACCGAGCCCAACGAACAGCAGCCTTGAGGCCAACCGAGGCAAGTGAAAACCATCCATGAGCTGCGGGCCTCTACTTCATTCATAGACACGCAGACCGTGGACTGCAGCCCCAGCCGTCAAAAGCCGTTGAGGTAGGGCAATGCCGCCATGGTCTGTTGGAGCTCAGCGTCACGGGCCACCAACTGGGAGGTGGCATCCCATCGGCCCGTGACCAGCATCTCGAGCGCACCGGCATCAAAGCCCACATCCCAAGACCCCGAAGCCTCGTTCTTGCACTGACGACTCTGGAGATCGAGAGTCCACTCGGCGGAAACATCCGCCGAAACCGCGTCCTGCAACTGAAGAATCTGCTCAGGCGTGGCTGTGGCACAGGGGATGCCCAACGCCAAACAGTTGCCGTGGAAGATCTCCGCAAAACTCACCCCAACAAGGGCGCGAATGCCCCAGCGCATCAGAGCCTGAGGGGCATGCTCACGACTCGAACCACACCCGAAATTGCCGTTCACCACCAGGATCGAAGCACCGGCATGGGCCGGCTGATCAAAGGGGTGAGCACCGGCCAATTCCTTACGGTCGTCGGCAAATGCTTGTGCACCGAGCGCATCGAAGCTCACACACTTCAGAAAACGTGCGGGGATAATCCGATCGGTATCGATGTCGTCACCACGCAGGGCAAACGCTCGCCCACTCACGTTGGTGATCGTTCCTTGAGGGAAAGGGCCGGTCTGGGTCATGGCTGGAGTGCGGACGGTCGAACAACAAACAACAGAACAAAGCAAGCGGCGGGATTAACCCTCAGCCGTCTCCAACGTGCGCACGTCGGTCACAGCCCCCTTAATGGCAGCGGCAGCCACCATCGCCGGACTCATCAGCAACGTGCGGCCACTGGCGGAACCCTGACGACCCTTGAAGTTGCGATTGCTGGAGCTGGCGCTGATCTGACGTCCTTCCAGCCGATCCGGATTCATGGCCAGACACATGGAACATCCGGGCTCACGCCACTCAAACCCTGCGGCACGGAACACCTGATCGAGGCCTTCAGCTTCCGCAGCGCGTGCCACCTGCTCAGAACCCGGAACCACAAACGCCTTGATGCCCGAGGCCACTTGGCGGCCACGGGCCACATCGGCAGCGGCCTTGAGATCACTGAGGCGACCGTTGGTGCAACTGCCGATGAAGCACACATCCACAGGCACACCTGCAATGGCTGAGCCGGGTGCGAGATCCATGTAGCGGTAGGCCTCCTCGGCGATCGGCCGGTCCGCAGGATCCAACTGCTCTGGGGTCGGCACCGTTTCATCCACACCAATGCCCTGACCAGGGGTAATCCCCCAGGTCACCGTCGGTGCAATCGCCGCCGCATCGAAACGCACCTCGTCATCGAAGCTGGCATCGGCATTGGAAGCCAGCGAACGCCACCACTGAACGGCGCGATCCCAAGCCTCCCCTTGCGGTGCTTCCGGACGACCCGCCAAATAATCGAACGTGGTTTGGTCGGGATTGACGTAGCCACAGCGGGCGCCACCTTCGATCGCCATGTTGCACAGGGTCATGCGCTCTTCCATGGAGAGCGCTTCAATCGCCGGACCTGCGAACTCGTAGGCATGACCCACGCCTGCCTTCACACCCAAGGTGCGGATCACATGCAGGATCAGGTCCTTCGCGAAAACACCAGGGCTGAGCTGATTGTCAAACCAGAGCCTCCGCACCTTGAGCTTGTTCATCGCCAAGCTTTGGCTGGCCAGAACATCGCGCACTTGGCTCGTGCCGATGCCAAAGGCAATCGCACCAAAGGCACCATGGGTAGAC
Organism: Synechococcus sp. HW_metabat.54; assembly: GCA_018623675.1. Lineage (GTDB taxonomy): Bacteria > Cyanobacteriota > Cyanobacteriia > PCC-6307 > Cyanobiaceae > Synechococcus_C. Next base: position 2,055 of record JAAZVJ010000187.1, read on the forward strand.
GTGTGCGAGTCACCGCAAGCCACGGTCATGCCGGGCTGGGTCAAACCCAGTTCGGGAGCAATCACATGCACGATGCCCTGGCGGCCACTTCCCAGCCCATGCAGCGTGATCCCATGACGCTCGCAGTTGCGCTCCAGGGTGCTGAGCATTTCCTCAGCGAGGGGATCCGCGAAGGGGCGTGCCTGGCTTGTGGTGGGAACAATGTGGTCCACCGTGGCCACGGTGCGTTCAGGACAGCGCACGGGCAAGCCCTTGTCGTCCAGCGCGGCAAAGGCCTGAGGACTCGTGACCTCATGGATCAGATGCAAGCCAATCAGCAGCTGCGTGGATCCACCAGGAAGATCAGCAACACGGTGCAAATCCCAGACCTTGTCGTAGAGCGTGCCGCTGCTCATTCCCCAGCCAAGTGATCAGCCGTTCACCCTAATTGGCGGCCTTAGCTCTCCCGCGACTGAGCCAAAAGGCGACGACGCAGCTGATCGAGGGCATCACCAGCACTCAAACGGCGAACCCACTCCCGGCCCCGGGTGTCCCCATACCGACGCGCGCTGTTGATACAGCCATCGGGGCCTGCCACCGCGACATGCACCAACCCCACAGGCTTCGCTGCCGTACCCCCCCCTGGGCCAGCAATCCCTGTGATCGCGACGCCCCAATCAGCCCCGGTGCAGGAACGCACCCCTTCAGCCATCGCTGTCGCCACCGAGGCACTCACGGCCCCATCGGCCTCCAACAGTTCGGATGGAACCCCTAAAACCGCCTGTTTGACACTGTTGGCGTAGGCAATCACGCCACCCAGCACCACATCAGAAGAACCAGGAACTGCCGTCAAAGCAGCCCCAAGGCCACCACCGGTGCAGGACTCTGCTGTTGCAACGGTCTGACCGGCCTGGCGCAACATCGAAAGAACCACCGATGCCAGGGTGTCGTCATCCCGGCCAAAACAACGGTCGCCAAAGCGTTGACGCAGCTCGGCTTCCACCGGTTCCAGGAGGCGCTTTCCCGCCTCCTCGCTCTCAGCACAAGCCGTGAGCCTCAGCATCACGTCACCGCCACCGGCATAGGGAGCCACAGTGGGATTCGCACCGGCCAGCAGATCCTCAATCTGCTCCGCCAACGTCGACTCACCAATGCCCCAGAAGTACAGCTGACGGCTGGTGAACACTCCTTGCGCGAGCCCTG
>JAAZVJ010000188.1 GCA_018623675.1 Synechococcus sp. HW_metabat.54
GTGCTGACCGAGGGCAGGACCCACGGGCGGTGCAGGGTTGGCTTTGCCGGCCTGAAGGGCCAGCTTGATCACAGCTACGACTTTCTTGGCCATCGGCTAGCGGGGTTGGACATCTGCGGATCACCTGACCCTCGGGGCAGGTGCGGCGAGGTGGTGAACCACCTCAGAGGCCGCCCTCCGCAGGGAGACGGCCGCCGCTGAATCAGCCTTGTTTGCTGACTTGGGAGAACTCGAGTTCCACCGGGGTTTCCCGGCCAAAGATCGAGAGCAGGGCTTTGAGCTTGCTGCGCTCGCCCGACACCTCGATCACCTCGCCCTGGAAATCCTTGAAAGGACCAGCCGTAACAAGAATCTGATCGCCTTCGGTGAGGTCGACCTTGACCACAGTCTTCTTCTCGGCAGCCCGCTTGAAAATGCGATCCACCTCGGAGCGACTCAGAGGACGGGGCTTGATGTGACCACGAGCTTTACCCGTTGCCCGACGATCCTCTGCGCCCACAAAGTTGATGACGTTGGGGGTGCTGCGCACCGCCATCATCGTGTCCTCGTCGAGAACCATGCGCACCAGCACGTAGCCCGGGAACACCTTCTCTTCAGTGGACTGACGGCTGCCATCCTTCTTGATCTTGACCGCCGGAGTTTCGGGGATTTCAATCTCGAGGATGCGGTTGCTGACCCCAAGGGTCACTGCCCGCTGCTCAAGGGTGGCCTTGACCTTTTTCTCGCAGCTCGAGGCCACCTGAACGGCGTACCAACGGGCAATCGACGTGCGGGCAGCCGATGCCGTGCCCGCCTCACCTTCATTCGGTGCAGGGAGATCGAGCACATCAGCGCTCTGGGCAGTGAGATCGACGTCAGACACGGGCGAAGGAGGAAGGTAAAAAGAAGAGCGGAACCAACGAATCGCGGATGGATTCGCCGCTGATCAACGGAACACCTGGGTTGCCGACCAACTGAAGAAACGGCTGACGGACGCAATTGCCGCGGCAGACAACGACACCATCAAGATCACAGCGATCGATTCACTAAAGAGCTGCTGACGGGTCGGCCAGACCACGAGCTTCAGTTCTTCCAACGTGGCCGCCACAAACCCGCCCTTCCGGCTGTCGCCAGAAGGAGTCTGAGGCGTGGTCGCTGCTGTGTCCTCGGAGGTGGGGGTGGTCACGGATCCTGGGCCGGTGCTGATAAGGGTGCTGAAAACACCTGCCAGCAAACGATCACCATACCGGATGCCTCTCTCGTCAAGACTCAGCCGCGAATTGGAACGAATCTCCAACGCCTCCATCGGCACTCACGCGCACGACAGTGGCACCGCTGAAGCGTTCCTCCAGCAGCTCGGTGGCGAGGGGGTTCTCCAGATGACGTCGCAGCACCCGACGTAACGGGCGTGCTCCGTACTCCGGCTCATGGCCCAATTCCGCTAAAGCACGCACCACCGCTGGATCCACCTTCAACTCCAGGCCCTGCTCAGCCATCAAACTGGAGAGGTCGGTCAGCTGCAAACGCACAATCCGTTCGAGATCGTCCACAGCCAGTGGCCGGAAACGGATCACCTCGTCGATGCGATTGAGGAACTCAGGGCGGAACTGACGGTTCAACGCCTCATCCACTTGAGCGGAAAGCGTCTGTTCCAAGGCAACGGGATCAGCGCCATCCTGCTGACGCTGACGGGCAGTGTCGAGGATGGCGCGACTGGCCAGGTTGCTGGTCATCACCACCACGGTGTGGCGGAAATCAACGGTGCGGCCCTGGGAATCGGTCAGTCGACCGTCGTCCAGCACCTGGAGCAACACGTTGAACACGTCGGGATGGGCCTTCTCCACCTCATCCAGCAGCAGCAAGGCATAAGGCCGCCTCCTGACTGCTTCGGTGAGCTGACCACCCTCCTCATAGCCCACGTAACCGGGAGGCGCTCCGAGCAAGCGCGCCACGGCATTGCGCTCCATGAATTCGCTCATGTCGAGGCGCACCAAGGCCTCGTCCTCATCGAACAGCAAATCCGCCAACGCTTTGGCGAGTTCGGTCTTTCCAACGCCAGTGGGGCCAAGGAACAAAAAGGAACCGACCGGCCTTCGGGGGTCTTTCATGCCGGCCCTGGCCCTGCGAATCGCCGCCGCCACGGCCTGCACGGCCTCGGGCTGGCCGATCACCCGCTCACCCAGGTGGGCTTCAAGCTCCAGCAACTTCTGACGCTCACCCGCCATCAGTCGCTGCACAGGAATGCCCGTCCAACGGGCCACCACATCCGCGATATCACCGGCTTCGACCTGCTCCCTCAGCAAGGCCGTACCAGCGGCCTGGGCATCCAAAAGGGTCTGCTCGAGGTCGTTACGACGCTGTTGAACGCGATGGAGCTGGTCGTACTCCAAGCGGGCAGCTTCCTCAAAATCAGCCGCACGCTCGGCTTCAGCCATGGCATGACGCAGGTCCTCGTCGTCTTGCAACAGCTGACGCAATTCCGCCAGCTGATCCCGCTCCGCTTGCCAACGCTCCCTGAGGCCCTCGAGCTGACTGGCGGCCTCAAGGCGCGTGCGCTGCAGCTGAACCCGTTCGGATTCCGGAGCCTGCTCAGCCGCCAACAGAGCCAGCTCCACCCTGCGTAATTCAGCCTCAGCGTCTTCCACCACCTGGGGTTTGGACGTCACATCCATCTTCAGCTGGGCCGCTGCCTCATCGATCAGATCGATGGCCTTGTCGGGCAAGCAGCGGTCACTGATGTAGCGATCCGCCAGGCGAATGGAAGCCTGCACCGCCTCATCGGTAATCGTGACCCCGTGATGCAGTTCATAGCGCTCTTTCAAGCCCCGCAGAATTTCCACGCTCAGCTCAAGCGAAGGCTCCAAGATCGGCACCTGCTGGAAGCGCCGATGCAAGGCAGGGTCTTTTTCCACCGTGCGGCGGTAGTCCTCAGGGGTGGTGGCCGCAATGCAGCGCAAGTCACCACGGGCCAACGCTGGCTTGAGCAGGCTCCCAGCATCGGCACTGGAACGATCGCTGCTCACAACGGTGTGCAGTTCATCGATAAACAACACCACCCCCGCATCGGGATCGCTGACCTCCGCCAGCACCGACCGCAACCGTTCCTCAAATTGGCCCCGGAACTTGGCACCGGCGATGAGAGCCCCCACATCAAGAGCAACTAACCGCAGCCCCTGCAAGGATTCCGGCACCTCTCCAGCCACAATCCGCTGCGCCAGCAATTCGGCGATCGCGGTTTTGCCCACAC
>JAAZVJ010000189.1 GCA_018623675.1 Synechococcus sp. HW_metabat.54
CTTCAGGGGCGGTTGGTGGCCACCCTTTTCTTTGAACCCAGTACTCGCACGCGCAGCAGCTTTGAGCTGGCGGCAAAGCGGCTTTCGGCGGATGTGCAGAGCTTTGCTCCCTCCAGCAGCTCTTTAAGTAAGGGGGAGTCTCTGCTCGACACCGCGCGCACCTACGTGGCGATGGGGGCCGACATGCTGGTGGTGCGTCACAAAAACACCAGCGTTCCCCAGCAGCTAGCCGAAGCCCTTGAGGCTTCAGGAGAGCGAACGATGGTGTTGAACGGAGGTGATGGCCTCCACAGCCACCCCAGCCAAGGTTTGCTTGATCTCTACACGCTTGCGCAGTACTTCGATCCTCAGAGAGCTGCGATTGAGGTGCTGCAGGGAAAGCATGTATTGATTGTGGGTGACATCCTCCATTCCCGCGTTGCCCGCTCCAATCTCTGGGCCCTCACAGCGTGCGGGGTGGACGTGACCCTGTGTGGCCCACCAAGTCTGGTGCCCGACGCTTTCGCGGGGTTTGTGGATGCTCCTCCGCCCGGTCAGGCAAGTGATCCGGTGCAACGGCGCGGCCGAGTGCGGGTCGCCCGCGATCTGGATGCAGTGCTGGCAGATGTGGATGCCGTGATGACGCTTCGCCTGCAAAAGGAACGCATGAGCCAGCATTTGCTCACCGACCTTGATCGTTATCACCGTGATTTCGGGCTGACGCACCAGAGGCTGCGGCGTTGTAAGCCATCAACGCCTGTGCTTCACCCTGGTCCCGTCAACCGTGGCGTTGAAATGAGCGGAGCCCTGTTAGATGACACGGCCCGTTGCCTCGTGGAGGAGCAGGTGCGCAATGGCATTCCGGTGCGCATGGCTCTGCTCTATTTGATGGCCGCTGTGGAGGCCCCAATGGCGAGCTCTCTTGGCTCAGCGGCTTGATCCTGAAGTACGAACGGTCAAATCAGCTTGAAGCCCTCGAGAAGCAGGCCATAGATCGAGCCAATGCGAACCATGTCCATGATTTGGAGGCCTAAGGCATGGTCGGTTTGTTTGGGCCATGACCTGCGCAAGCGCACCAGTGATTCCCAGGCGCCAACGGTGAGGAGCGCGGCCACTGGATCCATCAGGCCGCTGACGCCTGCGATGGATCCAACTGAGCTTCCGATCAGGAAGCTCGACATCATCACGATCAAGAGCAGGGATGACCTGCGCCAAGGGTTCGACGCCCATCGATTCAGGCGTCCCCACCAATCGCCAACGCTGCGTTGGAGTTGGGTGGCCTGAAGGCGGGATGTCATGGAAGAGGGGGCAGGGAAGAAGAGTCGAAGGTCCCCATCACCCGACCCTGTGCCCTGCCATTAGCTGTATACACCATTTCTGGTGTTCGCGCTGTAACAATGCACTACAGGTAGAGGTTGATCGCAAGGTTTCAGGGCTCTGTTGCGAAGCCCTAAAAGTCCTTTTGTTGATCTTGCTCAAAGCAAACCTTGCCGATGCAGGCTTGGCAAGGCCCTTCTCCCACTTATTTGGATTCGGCTTTCGCTTTGCGGGAGCCCTTGCCCTCCAGTAATTCCAGCAGGGCTTCCATTTGGGCCATTACACCCCGTACCTCGCCGGCTTCAGGCAAAAGGCCGTCTTCCATGACGCCTTGGTGCATTTCCCGCAGTTCTTGGCGGATATAACGCAGGTGACTGACTACCTGTTCGCGCTTCGACTGCGACATATCGGGGATGAGGCTTTGCTCTCCCTTTTACCGCATGGTCCTTCAGTGAGCCGTGCGTTTGCTATTCATCAACCCAGCAAGTGCGATCAGGCCAAAGGTCAGTAGCGCTGTTGGCCTCACCAGAACTGTTGAAGCAACGACGGCCGCCAAAGCGGTGAGCAGGGCATGGCTGGGTCGGCGTTGCATGGCGCTACTTGCTCCCAAATTGGGCTTTTGCTTCTGCGTAGAAGTCGACGTCGATCGTTGTGCGCCCCGTATCGCGGGCCATGGATTCGATGCGTTTGCGAACCGCGGGCCTCACGAAAAAGGGAACTTCTTTCAGCGCCTTTTCTGCTTCAGCGCTCCAATCCACAACAGAACTTTTCAGAGACTTTGAATGGAGAATAGGGGACTCGAACCCCTGACCTCTGCGGTGCGATCGCAGCGCTCTACCAGCTGAGCTAATTCCCCGGCGGCCAAAACTTAGCGCCAGAGCCCAGGCAGAATGGGCTTTGTATGCGGCCGAGCTGCCTCATGGCTCACCCAGCGATCACGCCAGAACAGCTCAACGGTTTCGATGAAGCCTCCGTGGCCGTGCTCGCCAAGCGTCTGGAAGACGATGACTATCCGACGCCTTTTGCCGGTTTAGGGGATTGGCATTTGTTGCGGGCTTTGGCGATTCATCGCCCTGAGCTCACACGCCCCTATGTGCATTTGATCGATCAGGAACCCTTTGATGAGGACTGAGTTGGCTCCTCTGCAAGGGCGAAGGGTTTTGGTGGCAGCGAGCGGCAGCATCGCCGCCGTTAAAACGCCACTCTTGGTGAGTGCTTTGGTCAAGGCTGGCGCTGAGGTGCGCTGTGTTGCGACACCCAGTGCTGCGCAATTGGTCAGTGCGGTGGCTCTCGCGAGTTTGAGCCGCCATCGGTGTTATCAGGACCAAGACCAGTGGGATCCCCAGCAACCGAGGCCGTTGCACGTGGCCTTGGCGGAGTGGGCGGAATTAGTGATCGTGGCCCCACTCAGTGCCACCACCTTGGCGCGATGGTCGCAGGGCTTCGGGGATGGATTGCTGGCCAGTGTTCTGTTGGCCTGCGAATGCCCCGTTATTGCAGCAGCAGCCATGAACACGGGGATGTGGAGCCATCCCGCCGTTCGCCGCAATTGGGATCTGCTGGGAGAAGATCACCGCGTGTTGCGACTGGGGCCCACGCCAGGCCTGCTCGCCTGTGATCGAGTGGGTGATGGACGCATGGCTGCCCCAGAGCTGATTCAGTTGGCGGCGGAGAGTGCCCTGCATCGCTATCAGGCCGAGAGCCCTTCCACCATGGATTGGTGTGGCCGGCGTTTGCTTGTGTCTGCTGGCCCCACCGTTGAACGCCTGGATCCAGCCCGGGTGTTGACCAATCGCAGCAGTGGGCAAATGGGGGTGCTGATTGCCCAAGCCGCCCGTTTCCGTGGGGCTGATGTGGACCTTGTTCATGGCCCTTTGCAGCTCCCCAGCGAATGGCTTGAGGGACTGCGTTGTTATCCCGTGGA
>JAAZVJ010000190.1 GCA_018623675.1 Synechococcus sp. HW_metabat.54
GAACGTCACCCCGGCAAAGCGATAACCGAGAAGCTCGAGTCGCAAGAGCGCACACAGCCACCCGAGCAGAACCATCACCAGCCCGTAGAGCAAGGCATTGGGAACTCCGGTCACACTCACGAGACACGCGCCGATCAAAACGCCAAGCAAGGTGCCCAACAGGCGTTGCTTCGATGTCGACCAGGCAGCTCCCAACGATGACTGCATCACGATGATCGCTGAGATCGCTGCCCAGTAGGACTCAGGAATGCCGATCAGCTCCGCCAAGCCATAGGCCACGGCTGCGGCTACAGCAGTGCGCCAGGCATGACCCAGATGGGGGGTCTGTGGAGATGAAGCAGTTTGCGAAGACGGCGAAGACGGCTGCGTCACCAAAAAGCTGCATCACACACCCATTGTTCTCAGAGTCTCGCTGCAACGCGAGCCTCAACCGCGTGATTCAAAACGCAAGCGCCCTAGGGTGAGCTGAAGCTTTTCACCACCCAATGCGTCGACGCCTGCTGGGTCCTCTGCTTGCGCTGCTTCTGGCGATCGCACTACCACTGCAGCCCGCACAGGCCGCCATGGATTACGCCAAGCAGGTGTTGATCGGAGCTGACTTTGCTAACCGTGAGATGCAAGGGGTGACCTTCAATCTCACCAACCTGCGCGAGGCCGATCTCTCGGGGGCTGATCTGCAGGGCGCCAGCCTGTACGGCGCCAAGTTGCAGGACGCCGACCTCAGCAACACCAACCTGCGGGACGCCACGCTTGATTCCGCCGTTCTGGACGGCACCAATCTCACCAATGCCGTCTTGGAGGACGCATTCGCCTTCAACACGCGTTTCATCAACGTGACCATCACCGGCGCTGATTTCACCAATGTTCCCTTCCGTGGTGACGCGCTGAAAAACCTTTGTGCCGCAGCTGGTGGCACCAACCCCGTTACCGGTCGGGACACGCGCGACACCCTGGGCTGCTGATGAGCTTTGATCCCCGCAGCATGGAGCGTCTGCGGCAGTTGGGCCGTCAGCTGCCGGAACCACTTGCCAAACCTGAAAGTGCGGCAAAAACCTCCTCCAAATCAACCCGTCCACGCCACAAAGTGGAAACGGAGGAAGACCCTCAGGCCCTGTTCCATGAACTGATGAAGGCCAGTGCCGATGGCACCGTGCCTGAACATCTGATGGCTCGCCTCAGGCAGGCGGAAGCCAAACTCGAACAGGAAAAACGGCCTGCGGCTGCATCTCTTCCATCCACAAGCACCTCCTTGCCAACACCTCCTGGACGACAGACCGGCAAGGGAAAAAACACGCGACCCCAGCGACCCCAGGTCACACCGGGCAGCGAAGAGGAAAGCATGTACGTCGCCTTCGGGCAACTCTTCCTCGAGGATGACGAGGACTCCCCATGAACCCAGCCCGCTGCCGCATTTTGGCCGTGGGCAAGGTGCGCAAGGACTGGGTGAAAGACGGGATTTCCCTTTATCTGAAGCGCCTTCCAGGTCTCACCATCACTGAACTGCGGGACAGCACTCCAGAAAAGGAGGCCGAAGCCATCCGTCAGGCCCTGCGTGCCGATGAACTGCCGGTGATCCTGATGGAACAGGGCAAAACTCTCGACTCCGTGGCGTTCTCAGAGCGACTGAGTGCATTCGGTGCCCAACGCCTGGCGTTCGTCATCGGTGGCGCCGACGGCATCACGCCGAGCTTGAAGGCCTCCGCCGCCTGGCAACTGTCGCTTTCACCGATGACCTTTCCCCACGAGCTAGCCCGCCTGCTCCTACTGGAGCAATTGTTTCGCGCTCAGGCCATCCGCTCCGGCAGTCCTTACCACCGCGCTTGAGCCATGGGCATCGACCACGATTGAGCACAAATGCCATCTGGTTGGAACCAGGTCACCCGAGCAGGATGACTGCATTGACCTGATTGACCTGGAGGCGAGGCACTGATGGACGTCACAACACTGGCCGATGGTTGTCTGAGGGTTTGCCTGCAGCAAGACGGCTTCGAATCTTGTTGTGTGGTGTCGAGTTACCACCTTGTCGACAGCAAAAAAGCCCAACTGGAGCGAGCCAACCTGCGGCAAGCCGCTCAAGCGCTGGGCCTCACGCTTGGCCGCCAGCAGCCTTAGCGGTAACAGCACGGCAGTGGGCGATGTAGTCGTCCGCCGCCAACTCTCCCTTCGCCTGCGCCGTCTGGCGACTCACCACGTCATAAAAACAGGCGAGGGGATCGCCCGCGATAACCAGAGCCGGTTGACGCCTCAGGCGCTCATCATCATGACGCCGACCACTGGGGAGACACGGTTCTGAACCCACCAGCAAGCTGGCATCCAGAGGCCCGCCGTCATAGGGATCGCAACCCTTGCTCGCAAGAAAAGCGGCATGAACGGCATCCATCACCTCTTTCATGGTGAAGTCTGCCCCCCGTTGCCGCTGCCTCCGGAGCATGGCTAAAGCCATGCGGTTAAGCACACGGCCATAACGTTGTCGATCCAGCGCGACCCACGCCGGGGGTTGATAGGCCAACCGACGGCTGCATCAAGGTGAATCGCCGACTTCCGCGCGCAACCACGCAGGGCGCTCGGAGCGGGGATGGCGCCAGGCCAGGCTCAACAGAGCTCGAATCGCCTGGGGGCTGGGGGGAAAACGACAGGACGGGGACGCCTCTTGCTGACCCGAGTCCAACGGTCGGAAGGGCGACGACTGGGATGCGGTGCTCATGGCGTTCATCTCCAGGGTTATGCCCGGTCTAAACAACGCTGAGGCCGTGGCCCATGAGCGCAATCGCTCAATTCGTTCTGGCTTTTGAGTATTCCTCCTCAAGCCTTGTGGAGCCAATAGCCCGAGGATGTTTCCAACCGGAGATCATCAACCATGCGGATGCTGAGAACCTCCTCCGGCCTCACCGCCGACTTCATCACCGCAGGACGCTTTCGCGTCTGCGATGCGGACAAGCATTGCCATGTTGTGAAGGACCGCCAAACCGCCTATCGCGTTGTAACGGAAGCGGAAACGCGAGGGATTTCCCTGGATGCAGCGGTTGACGCCTACAACAGCCACTAAGCCAGAGGCGTAAAGACCAAGGGCTGAAATTTGGTGAACGACAAAGACCAGATTCGACCAGCCAAGACCTTTAGACCCTGATAGAAGGCGTCCGTGTCTCCAGTGTTGAGCCAAGCAGCTTTCAGCGCTGGAAGATCCTCAGGCAAACACTCCATCGGCAGCTCCACCAGCAA
>JAAZVJ010000191.1 GCA_018623675.1 Synechococcus sp. HW_metabat.54
AGGAGCCGCCATCCCCCATAAAGATGCGGGCAGGATTGAAGTTGTGGCGCAGGAAGCCGAAACAGCACCCCGCCAGCGCGGCAGCCAGCAAACCCGCCGCTGGTTGATGCAGGGAAAAACTCACAGACAGGAGGCCAACCGCCGCAATCCCTGCGACACCAGCGGCAAGGCCATCGAGACCGTCGAGCCAATTAATGGCATTGGTGATGCCGACAAGCCAAATAACGGTGGCAGCAAGGCTGAGAACATCCGGCAACACGATCACCGACGACGTTCCCGTGATCCAGGGGAGATCAATGGCCCCGATGCGCACACCTTGCGACCACACGACCATGGACACAGCGATCTGGCCCGCCAGCCGCGGCCATGGCGACAACGCGAAAAGATCATCGGCAAGACCGATGACAAAGAAGCACAGCGATCCAGCCAGCGTGGTCCAGATCAACTGATCACGATCTGGCGCCAGCAGGCCGAATCCACCAATCACCCAGGTGACAGCCAGCGCAGCACAAAAACCCAACACCATGCCGATCCCGCCCAGGCGCACCATCGGAGTGGAGTGCTGCTTGCGGGGGTCTGGCTGATCCATCAAGCCCAGACGCAAACCCATGCTCCGCACCAGCGGCACCACCACGGTGGTGATTCCCGCCGCGATCACCAGGGTGATCACGGCCACAGCGAGTGGGTAGCTCGCGAGGATCACAGAAGACTCCGTTAACGGGTCATCCAGATGGATGAGACGAGTTCAATCTAGGCAGGGCAGCAACGCTCTTCCAGCCGACACTGGGACAGTCAGGCAAGCGCCGGGACTGCGGCTGCACCGGCATAGAGAGGAAAGCGACGGCACAGATCCAGCACCCGTTCCTTGCAACGCGCCTGCACGACATCGTCATTGGGATTGAGCAGGCGGTCGGCAATCACATCAGCCACTTCGGCAAAAGCCTCGGCATCAAAGCCACGGGTGGTGAGGGCAGCGGTGCCAAGACGCAAGCCACTGGTGACGAAAGGAGACTCAGGGTCAAACGGCACCGTGTTTTTGTTGGCCGTGATGTTCACATCGCTGACCAGCAGATCGGCCACCTTCCCGGTCATGCCAATACAGCGAAGGTCCAGCAACACCACGTGGTTGTCGGTGCCACCACTCACCACATCAATGCCACGCTCTTTGATGCGCGCTGCCAGTGACTGAGCATTGGCCACCACCTGGCGGCTGTAGGCCTTGAAGTCATCCTGCAGGGCTTCACCGAAGGCAACGGCCTTCGCGGCAATCACGTGCTCAAGCGGACCACCCTGGGTGCCCGGGAACACAGCCTTATCGAAGCGCTTGGCGAATTCGGCATCACGGCACAGGATCAGACCACCACGAGGACCTCGCAGTGTCTTGTGGGTGGTGGTGGTGACCACATCACAGTGGGGAACTGGGCTGGGATGCACACCTGCTGCCACCAACCCGGCAATGTGCGCCATATCGGCGAGCAGGAAGGCTCCCACTTCATCCGCAATGGCACGGAAAGCCGGGAAATCGATGGTGCGGGGATAGGCCGAATAACCGCAGACGATCAGCTTGGGCTTGTGTTCGAGCGCCAGCTTGCGAATCGCCTCCATATCCAGGCGCTGCGTTTGCGGATCGACGCCGTACTGAACAACGTTGAACCACTTGCCACTCACGTTCACCGGAGAACCGTGGGTGAGGTGACCTCCATGGCTGAGGTCCATGCCCATGATCGTGTCGCCTGGCTGTAGGAGCGCCAGGAACACGGCGAAGTTGGCCTGTGCGCCGCTATGGGGCTGAACATTCGCCCAAGCTGCACCGAACAACTCTTTCGCTCGTTCGATCGCCAGCTCCTCGATCGCATCCACGTGCTCACAACCGCCGTAGTAGCGCTTGTGCGGCAAACCTTCGGCGTACTTATTGGTGAGCACAGACCCCTGAGCCTGCATCACCGCGCGGGAGGCGAAGTTCTCCGACGCGATCAGCTCAAGATGGGTTTCCTGACGGTTCTGCTCCTTCTCAATCAGGGCAGCGATCGCGGGGTCGGCATCGGACAGTGCGGCGTTAATCGATGCGGAAGCGCGGTCAGACATAGAAGGAGGCCTGCTGTTGACGAATCGTAGGAAATGGCTTTCCCACTCCAAGAGAAGGCAAAAAAAAACTGTCCCGAAGGACAGTTGAAAAGCGCGCCTGGAGAGATTCGAACTCCCGACCCTCTGATCCGTAGTCAGATGCTCTAATCCGCTGAGCTACAAGCGCCTGCGCCTGACTATCTGACCGCATCGAGGGACCCGTCGTCAACCATTTGCCTCAGCGACCGCCACAATCAGGTGATTGCATACGTGCTGCCCGATGCCCATCCGCTGGTACGGCCCGGCCAATCCCAACGATCCGATTTACCGGCACTTCAATCGGATCGTGAATTGCACCCTGCACGCGGGGGTCTTTGCCGCCGTCAACAGCGGCCTCTGGTTCGTGCAAGGCATGCGTCATCCCTGGAGCCACCTCAACTGGCTCACTGAAGCCTGGCTGGCCTTGCTGATCATTCAATTGATCAGCGTGATTGCTCAGCGTCCAAGCCAGGAGGAGCGGGAAACAGCACCGGCGACTCCCTCACCCCAAAACGACCAACCATGAGCCTTGACGCCTCTGACCTGCGCGACCTGACAACGGCTCTCAGCGACCGCATCTATGTGCAAGTCGCCGGCTGGCACCTTTACCTAGGCGATGCCGGATTGGCGGAACCACTCGCCATTGAATGCAGTGCCCGCATTGACCAAGGTGCAGTGATTGCAGCTCGTCAGGCGCTCGAGGCCCTGCAAGTGCCCCTTGGCGGCGGCAGCACCAAGCTGCCACTGGCCCGTCTGGTGCCAGCTGTACAACTTCGTGATCTTGAAGAGATTCTCGAGGAGTACTGCCGATAAGGTTGCAGCCAACCCGAGAGCTCCCGTGCTGATCATCGAGGTCACCAATGCCCGTGAGGTGATGCGGCAACGCATCGGCAAGCTCGGTGAACGCCTGATCGGGAAGGTGGTCGATCCAGAGGCTCAGGTGGAAAAGGCTCTGATCCAAGAAATGGAAAACGCCTTCAAGGAATTCGGAATCGAAGCACGCATCCTGTCGGTTCAGGGACCGCAAGTGCTGGGACGCCAACAACTGGAGCTCCCTATCCAGGTGCGCGAGGAACGCAATGTGATCCTTAGCGACGACTAACTCCTAACGACGGC